>JANYDZ010000229.1 GCA_025363375.1 Hyphomicrobiales bacterium | reverse complement strand
GGCTTCGATCACGGCGCGCTGAAGCTGTTCGAGCGGGTGGTGGTCTGCGACTCCTCGCGTATCGACACTTTGCTGGCGCTGCCGTTATAAGGGGACGCGTCGAGGCGGCGCGCGAAATCCTCGTCCTTCGAGACGGCCCCTTCGGGGCCTCCTCAGGATGAGGGGTTCAAGGCAGGCATCCATTCAGCCCTCATCCTGAGGAGCTTGCGAAGCAAGCCTCTCGAAGGACGGGGGCGGCGGGAATTGTCGCTTTCATCGGGTCGTCCGGTTTCTGGCTGTTGCGCATCGAGGCAATAATGATCGTCGATTTCCACCACCATTTCACGCCGCGCGAACTTGTTCCCGTCGATCCCGGCGACAAGCTCATTCTCGCCTACGACGAAAACGGCGCGCCGAGCTACACGACGCACAAATTGCTTTTCGACATGGACGCGCATGTGGAGATGATGGACAAGGCGGGCATTGATCTTGCCGTGCTCAGCTGCGCCGCCGGCATGTCCGCGCCGAGCGACCGTTCGCGCCTCATCAACGACAAGGCGAAGCTTTTCGAGAGGCAATATCCCAAACGCTTTCTGGGCTACGCCCACGCCAATCCTCTCGGCGGCGCCGAAGCCTTCAAGGAGCTCGCGCGCTGCGCCGACGAACTCGGCTTTCCCGGCGTTGTCGTCACCTCCGAGCAGGATGGCCTGTATCTCGACGCGCCGCAGTTCGAGCCGTTCTGGGCCGAATGCGTCAAGCGCGGCTTGTTCGTGTTTGTGCATCCCGCGTTGAAGCTGAACGAATCAAAACAGTTCAACGCCTTTGATCTCGCGCGTTCCGTCGGGCGTGAATTCTCGCTGATCATGGCGACCATTCGTCTCATCAACGCCGGCGTGTTTGACCGCCATCCCTCGCTGACCGTGCAGATGTCGCATCTGTCCGGCGGCATCTCCTCGATGATTTCGCGCATCCGCTCGTATCAGGACAAGGTGTTCTGGGGCACCAGGGGCAACGCGACGCACGGGGTTACGCCGCAAAAAAGTTTCGATCACTACATCGCCAACAATTTCGTCTTCGATTCCGGCGGCTTTTGCGGCGCGGTGGAAGTCGTGAAAATGGCGCTGCTGGAATTGCCGGCGGCGCGGCTGGTGTTCGGCACCGATTATCCGCAGGAAATCCGCACGGCGGAGGTGAACAAGACCTTCATCGCTGAAATCCGCAAGCTGGGCGTGGACGGCAACGCGCTGCTGGAGGGCAACGCGAAGCTGTTGCTGAAGGCGCGGGCGTAGCTCCTGGCCACCTTCTCCCCGTGCGAAACGGGGAGAAGGGAAGAATTCGCCCTGCGTCACTCCAGTTCCAGCATCGCGCGTTGCCGCAGGGCGCTGTCCTGCTCGGAGGCCTGCGCGGCAAGCCGGATCGGCGTGTTCGCGGCGCCGAAAAGATCGTAATCGCGGCGTTCGAGTATCTCGAAGAAGAAGCGCTGGTCGAACATGCGCGTGTAGATGTGAAAGAACTCGCCGCCCTTGTGCCGGTCGTAGAGAACGCCGAGCGTGCGCATGCGCTCGAGGATTCCCGGTTCGAGATCGCACCGGGCTGAAAGGTCGGCGTAATAATTGTCGGGGATGTCGAGAAATTTGACGCCGCGCGCGCGGGCTTGCTCGACGAAGGCAAAGAGATCGCCGGTTGAAAGCGCGATCTGCTGCACGCCGCCGCCGCCGAAATTCTCGATGAAGCGCGAGACGCCGGTCGAGCCGCCCTCGGCGATGTTGAGGGGAATGCGCACGACGCCGTCGGGCGCGGAAATCACGCGGCTGAAGAAGGCGCCGTAGGGATCGGCCAGCTCCACTTGCGGCTCGTCGGTAAATCCGAGCACGGATTTATAGAAGGTGATCCACGACAGAAACTCCGAACGGCGCACGACGTTCGACAAATGGTCGACGCGTTGCAGCGGACCGGGATGCGCCGGCACGTCGACGAAGTTGAAATCCTGATCCCATGTCGTTCGGCCTTGCGGGGAATCCTTCATGAAATAGATCAGGCTGTTTTCGACGCCGGCGATGGCGGGAATCTGGGCTTCGCCCGGGCCGACGCGGCCAAAGTAGGTGGGGGCGGCCAAAGAGTTCGCCCGCTCCAGCGCGCGTTGGGGATCGTCGAGCCGCAGCGCCAACGCGCAAACGGACGTGCCGTGCACGAGGTAGAAGGAATGCGCGAATCCCTCCTGTTCGCGGTTGACGACGATGTTGACGTCGTTCTGGCGATAGAGGTCGACGTCTTTCGAGCGATGCCGCGCCACCCGGGCAAAGCCGAGGCCTTCGAGTTCCCCCACAAGGCGCGGCGAATGGGCCGTGCTGGTGACGAATTCGATGAATTCAACGCCGCCGATCTTCGCGGGCTCGGGCAGGGCGCGTCCCAGATACAATGGCGTCTCGCCGCGGATTTTGCGGTTGGCTTCGAGCCGCTCGCCGCAAATCTGCAAGGAGCGCATGCCGTCGCGCGCGATGGCGTTCGCGGGCGCGCCGCGAAACTGATCGTTGAAAATTTCGAGCGAAATCGGTCCCGAATAGCCCGTGGCGATGGCGGCTTCGAGATATTCGATCATGGGCCAGTCGCCCTGACCGGGGAAGCAGCGATGGTGGCGCGAAAGGGACATCGGGTCCATGACGATGGCCGGCGCGTCCGCCACCTGGACGAGGGCGATTTTATCGGCGGGAATTTGCGCCAGCGGCGCGATCGGGTTTTTCCGCGCGCAGATGTGGAAGGAATCGAGGACAATGCCGAGGTTAGGCCTGTCGGCGCGCTTCACAAGGTCCCAGGCCTGCATCCAGTCATGCACATGGCGGCCCCAGGCCAGCGCTTCATAACCAATTCGAAACCCGCGCGTCGCCGCCTTGTCCGCGAGTTCGGCCAGATCGGCGGCGCAGCGCGCGGCGTCGCCGGAAGCATCCTCGGCGACGCTGGAGCAGAGCGACAGCAGCTTGGTGCCAAGCTCCTCCATCAGATCGAATTTGCGTTCGGCCCGGTCAAAATTCTTGGCCCGCGCCGGTTCCTGCATGCCCTCGAAGTCGCGCATGGGCTGCAAGGCGATGATCTCGAGGCCAAGGTCGTCGGCCATGGCGCGCACCTCGCGCGGGCGGCCGTTGAAAAAAGTCAGGTCGTTCTCGAAGATCTCGATGGCGCGAAAGCCAGCCCGGGCCGCCGCCGAGAGCTTGGTCTCCAGGGTGCCGCCCATGCAGACCGTGGCGGTAGACCATCTGAGCATTGCGGGAGCCTCCGAGTCGCTACGCCCCAGAGATAGACCCTGGGCGCCGCGCCAGCAAGAACGAAGCCGGCGCGGCTTGAGCGGGGCCGCGGGTTGACGGTAAACGACGATTATTACGCAAGTCATCGGCTGGTAAAAAGGTCGTTAACCAATGCCCGATCGAAACGCGATTGCAAGGCGCCACAGGCCCGAAATTACGTCGAAACCTTTCAAAACAAGGATAATCCGGGCGTCTGTTGAGAGAATATTAGCAATTGGAATTTAGGTTCGGTTTCGTAGCGGAAAGCCGGAGAGCACACAGGGCTTATTCCGCGACACGATTCAAGATGCCTTGAGGCTGGTCTCTGGGCGCGGACGATTTCAAAATTCAACAGGAGCTGAACATGGCGGCGATTGTATGGTCTGGCGGAGCAAACTTTTCCTGGGGTAACACCGGCAACTGGGTCGGAGGCGTGCTTCCGAACGCAGTGGGCGCGCAAGCATCCTTTACGAACACGGCCGTCACGAACCGGGCCGTCACGCTGAGCGGCGCGAACTTCACCGTAGGCACGCTCGATTTCAACAGCACGGCAACGAACGTCTACTCGCTCGCCGGCGCCGGCGCCACCTTGACCATGTCGGTCTCCAGCGGTTCCGCGCTGATCGACACGCAGGGCGCCGCGGGCCTGACCCTCATGGACAATACGTTGGGACTGGCGCTGGCGTCCAACACGACCATCCAGACAAGCGCCGGCGGAAACCTTACGATCAACGGCGTGATTTCCGGCGCGGGAACGCTCACCAAGACCGGCGCGGGCGCGACTTTGACCCTCGGCGGCATCGAGACCTTGACCGGGGCGACCACGGTTTCCGCCGGCACGCTGGCGCTGGCGGGTTCGGGCTCGCTGTTGAGTTCGGCGGGCGTCACCGTCAGTTCCGGCGCGGTCTTCGACATCTCCGGCGTGACGAGTTCGACCTCTGTCAAGGATATGTCGAACTCCGGCACCGTAAACATCGGCGGCAAGACGCTGGTTGCGACGCAGCAAGCCAGTTCCCTGGCGAGCGCCACCTTCGTCGGCTCCGGCAGCGTCGACGCCCTCTCGATGACCCTCGCTTCGGGCGTCACCAGCTTCAGCCTCGTCGGCGCGACCTTCACAACGTGGACGGACGGAACCGACCTGATCACCATCACCGGCAACAACTCGGGCGACACCATCATTGGTTCCGTGCAGGCCGACTCGATCACCGGCGGCACCGGCGCTGATTCCCTGTCCGGCGGCATCGGCAACGACACGTTGAACGGCGGCGCCGGCAACGACACGCTCGACGGCGGCGCGGGAACGAACACAGCTTCCTACGCCAACGCCGCTCAGGGCGCGGCAGTGGCTGCAACCGGCTCGTTTGTCGGCGTGCAGGTGACTCTGACGAGCGCCGTCTCGGGTCATACCGGCGGCAGCTCGACCGGCACGGACGGCGCCGATACGCTCATCGATATCGCAAACGTCACCGGTTCGGCGTTCGACGATACTTTGATCGGCAACAGCAGCGCCAACACGTTGATCGGCGGCGCGGGCAACGACACCCTGATCGGCGGCGGCGAATTCGCGCTGACGAGCACCCAGAAGGCCGTCTATCGCCTTTACGTCGCGACCCTTGGCCGCGAGCCCGACGTGGCGGGCCTGACCTCCTGGAACAACATTCTGATCCGCCCCGGCCAGACAACCGCGAACATCGTCAGCGGCTTCGTCACGTCCACGGAGTTTACGACCAAGTATGGCGCGCTGACGGATACCCAGTTCGTGTCGCAGCTCTATACAAACGTGCTGCACCGCACCGGCTCCGTGGCCGAAGTGGCGGCCTGGACGACCTTGATGACCGCCGGCACGCAGACACGCAACAGCGTCGTTCTGGGATTTTCCGACAGTCCCGAGAATACCGCCGGCACGGAATATGTGACGCGCGGATGGGCGACCGGCGGCCTCAACGGCACTGCGTATGGACAGATCTTCCGCCTCTACGGCGCGACCCTCAACCGCGCTCCGGACGCGGCCGGTTTCGACGGCTGGGTGACGAACGAACTGGTCGGCAAGGGCAGAAGCCTGGTCAGCGTCACCGATGGTTTCGTTGGATCGACGGAATTCCAGACGACCTATGGGTCGCTGACCGACGACGCGTTCGTGAAGCTGCTTTATCTCAACGTGCTGGGCCGCTCGTTGGCCGGCACCGGCGCCGCCGCGTTGACGCAGGCTGAAGTGAACGCGTGGACCGCCTTGATGACCGCGGGATCGTCGCGCTCCAGCGTCGTCGACGGGTTCTCGGAAAGCCGCGAGTACATTGAATCGACGACCAACACCAGCACCAGCAACATGGCCACGTCTCTGAAGAACTTCATGCAGACCACGTCGAACGGCTTGTCCGACGTGTTCAAGGGCGGCACGGGCGCTGACATGCTGGTGGGCAGCCGCGGCGCGGATACGTTCAAGTTCGACATCGCGGACGCGGTCGGTCTCGGCGTTGCTTTCGATGAAGTTTACGGTCTCCAGTCATGGGATACGTTGAACTTCACGGGCTTCGGCTACTCGACAGCGGCGAACGTGACCAGCCACCTGACGGTCAGCACGACCAACGCCAACGACATGATCTTCGCGGATCAGGGCGAGAACATCATATTCCACAACACGACGCTGGCGACCTTCAACGGCGTCGCGACGACCGGTTCGGGCGCAACGCTGACGCCGGGAACCCCGGGCGTGACCTTCACCTTCGTCTGAGTCGACGCAACGCGGACGGGGCGGCGCGCACGGCGCCGCTTCCGCCCTGAAAATCCAGCAAATCCCCGCAGCCGCGGTCCGGCCGCGGGGATTTTGTTTTTTGCGCCGCTCGAAACGACGCGCAAGGATCGCGCAAGGATCGCATTTGGCGCGCGAAGGAGAGCGCTGTAGGCTGCGAGCGAACGAGGCGCCGCGCGCCGCCCGCTCCGGAGTCCCGATGCCCAACGCCACGCTTTTCCCCACCACAATCGCCGGCAGCCTGCCCAAACCCTTCTGGCTGGCCGAGCCC
>JANYDZ010000165.1 GCA_025363375.1 Hyphomicrobiales bacterium | reverse complement strand
GGCGCCGGGCCTGCTGGACGAGCATTTCCGCAACGGTTGCATCATAGCGGCGCTGTTTCTCGTCCCCAACATCATGCGCAATGAATATACAATGACGCGTTATTACGCCTTTGAAGGACATCTCCAGAGCTGCTTCAACCTCTGGAACCTGGCCGTTTTGAGCGCCCTCATTCTGGCCTTTCTCAGCAAGACCACGACGGAGGCCTCGCGCGGCGCGATGATTTTCTTCTACGTCGCCGGCTACGTGTGCGTGTCGGCCGGGCGTTCGATTCTCGTTCAGTTCGTGAACGGGACCGCGCGACTTGGCGCCATCAGCGCGCGCCGCATTTTCCTGGTCGGCTTCGAAGAAGACATGCGGCGTTTCACCGAGCAATATGAACCATGGAAGCTCGGAATGCGGATCGTCGCCGCCGCCGTGCTGCGCGGCGACGAGGATATCGACGACGACCTTGCGCTGGCCGCCGCTTCCGCCCGCATGCTGCGTCCCGACGACATATTCATTCTCGCGCCCTGGTCGCGGAAGGAAACCATCGACGCCTGCGTCAACGCTTTCCTGCGCGTGCCGGCTTCAATCCACCTTGGCCCCGAACGCGTGCTCGACCGGTTTCTCGACGTGCAAATCGAACGCACGGGCCCGATCGCCAGCCTGAATTTGGCCCGCCGGCCTCTCAACACATTCGAAGTTGTGCAAAAGCGCGCGCTCGACATCGTCGGCGCAAGCCTTGGGCTCGTTTTGCTCGCGCCATTCTTCATCGGCGTCGCGGCGCTGATCCGGCTCGACACCGCGGGACCCGTCATCTTCCGTCAGCGTCGTTACGGATTCAATCAGGAACCGTTCCGGATATTCAAGTTCCGCTCAATGACGACCATGGAGGACGATCGCTTCCTTGTTCAGGCGCGAAAGGGCGATCCACGCGTCACGAAGATTGGAGGCTTCATGCGCCGCCTCAACATCGACGAACTCCCGCAATTGCTGAACGTCCTGCGCGGCGACATGTCGCTCGTGGGCCCGCGTCCGCACGCCCTGGCCCACGACCAGCAGTTCGAACGCACGATCGCTCTTTACGCGAGGCGCCACAATGTCAAGCCGGGGATTACCGGCTGGGCGCAGGTCAACGGATTGCGCGGCGACATCTCCACCGACGACAAGATGAGGGAACGTGTGGAGCACGACCTCTTCTATATCGACAATTGGTCCCTCCTCATGGACCTCAAGATTCTCTTTTTAACTGTGTTCTCGCGCAAAGCCTATCGCAACGCCCTGTGAAGCCACGGATCAACAAGATGCAACCCCGAACCATCTTCACGTCCTTCGAGCGCCGTCACGCCGAACTTTGGGGCAATGCGCCCATACGCTTGCGGCATCGACTGCACGAACACGAGCTCTTCAGCGACGCGGCCCTGGGTCGCCTCGTCGAATCCTGGCCGCGCGAGCATTACAGCCTTGTTGAATGGGGCGGAAACGGCGCGTCCGGCGGCGCCTGGCGCGAAGGCGAGACGGCTGGACTTTCGGGAGAAGCCATTCTCAAGGCGATCGCCCTGGGGCGCGTCTGGATAAATATGCGCAACTTGCCCGTGGTCGCCCCGGCCTACGCGGAACTCATGAACGACATATTTGAAGAGCTCGAAGGCCACATGCCGGAGTTCCGCACCTTCACGCGCACGCTTGGCCTGCTGGTCTCCTCGCCGTTGTCGCGGACTATTTATCACGCCGATTTGCCGGGCCAGTCCCTGTGGCAAATTCGCGGCGCCAAACGCGTCTACGTCTATCCCAACGCCGCGCCGTTTCAGACGCCGGAATGCATTGAACGCATCAACCTCACCGGCGTCGAGTTCAACATGCGCTTCGAGGACTGGTACGACGAACACGCGGTCGTCTTCGACATCGAGCCCGGCGACATGCTGCATTGGCCGCTCAACGCGCCGCATCGCGTCGACAATCACGATTGCTTGAATGTTTCCATGACCATGGAATATTTTACGCGGGACATTCGCCGCCGGCACATGGTCGTCAAAGCCAACGCCATCCTGCGCTCGAAGCTTGGTCTGGTCCCGCAAGGCGCCGCGACGACAGGCCCCGCGTTCTGGGCGAAAGCCGCTTTTCAACGCGCCTTGCGCGACACGGCCTGGGTGAAGCGGCAAAACCGCGCGCGCAAAACACCGGAATTCCGGCTTGACCCGACGCGTCCCGGCGGCGTCGTTGAAATCGGCGGAGCGTGACGTGAGCATGACCGAAGCTTCCTGTCTCTCCCCCGCGATATCGACCCATGGCAAGGATCGCCGCGGCGCCTGGCCGTACCGTTTCGACATCGCCAGCGATTATGCGAGCGTCGCCGAACGCTGGAGCGCGCTGGCGCGCGAGGGTTCCGCGTTTGCGTTTCAAGGCGAAACGTGGCTCGCTTCCTGGTACGCCAGTCTCGGATGTGAACCCGACGTATCGCCGCTGCCGGTGACAATCGTCGACGCGCGCACCGGCCGCGACCTGATGGGTCTGCCGCTGGTGCGCAGAAATGTCCATGGTCTGCGGGTTGTCGAATTCGCGGACGGCGGCCTGACCGACTATAACGCGCCAATCCTCGGCCAGGACGCGCCGATTGATCCCGCCGGCGCCGCGCGCCTGTGGCGAACCTTGCGCGCCCACTTGCCCGAAGCCGACGCGGTCAGCTTTCTGAAAATGCCGCTCACGATAGGAGGCCGCGCAAATCCCTTCGCGCTTTTGCCCGCGGCGCGCCCATCAAAGTTAAATGGCAACATCCTGCATGTTCCCGGCGAATGGGCCGACTGGCATTGGGGGCTCGAAAAGACCTTCCGCAAGGAGCTCGAGCGCAGCGCGCGGGTGTTCGACAAACATCCAGAAGCGCGATTCCTGAAGGTCACGCAGGGCGACGAAGCCGTGCGCATATTCGCCGAACTGAAGCGGCTGCAAAGCGCCCGCATCCGCAAGCAGGGTCTGCATTATTCCCTCGACGATCCGGGCAACGAGCGCTTCTACGACGACTTGCTATTGTCCGGACTGGCCAATGGGCGCACGATATTGACCGCCTTGACCGTCGGCGAAACGCTTGTCGCGGCAATGCTCGGCATGGCGGACGGCCGGCACTTTTCCATGGTGCGGCTGGCGACGGCCGGACGCGCGTGGAACTTCTGTTCGCCCGGCAGGCTTATTATCGAACGCACGATGAAGACGTTGCATGCCGAAGGTTTCCGCGCCTTCGATTTCACCATCGGAGACTACGCCTACAAGCGCCGGCTTGGCGCGACAAACGTGCCCCTGCGCGAACTGGAGATCGCCTTGACCTGGCGTGCGACGCCGCACGTTCAGATTCGCAATATAAAGGCGAAGATCAGAAATTCGCCCAGACTGATGGCGCTGGTGGCGCGGCTGCGGCGCCGATAGTCCGCGTCGCCGACAATTTACGGCAAAACGGCGTCAGCCGCGATTATAAACGTCCTCGATGCGCACGATGTCGTCCTCGCCCAGATAGCTTCCGACCTGCACCTCGATCAGCTCGAGATCGATCTTGCCGGGATTGGCGAGGCGATGGACCGAACCAATCGGCAAGTAGATCGACTCGTTCTCGTGCACCAGACTGACTACGCCGTCGAGCGTCACTTCCGCCGCGCCCTTCACCACGACCCAATGTTCGGCGCGGTGAAAATGTTTCTGCAGGGACAGGCGGCCCCGCGGTTTCACCACGATTCGCTTGACCTGATAGCGCGCGCCGTCGTCGACGCTCTGGTAATAGCCCCAGGGCCGATAGATGCGCTTGTGCTCGATCGCTTCGCGGTGTCCGCCGGTGCGCAGACGATCGACGAGGGGCTTCACCTTGTCCGCCTGCCGCGCGTCGACGACCAGCACTGCGTCCTGCGTCGTCACGACGACAACATTGCTGAGCCCGACGACCGCCGTCACATGGCCGTCCGAACGCACCAGAACGTTTGTGCCGTCAAGCACAATGCCCTTGCCGCGCACGCTGTTGCCTTGCGCGTCCTTGTCCGAAAGTTCGAGCACCGACGACCATGTCCCGACATCCGACCAGCCAATATCGGCGGGTGTGACCGCCGCCGCCCTGGTATGTTCCATGACGGCGTAGTCGATGGATTTGCGGGGCGCCGATTCAAGCGCCTCCTTGTCGAGCACGCGAAATTGCAGATCGAGCTTCGAAGCCGCCACGGCGCGCGCGGCCGCGTCGGCGATGACCGGTTCGAAATGCGCGAGCTCGGCGCGCATGACGTCGGCGCGGAAAATGAAATTGCCGGAATTCCACAGATAGCCCTCGGTCACGTAGCGCATCGCGGTCGCCTCGTCGGGCTTTTCGACAAAGGCGCCGACCTGCCAGACGTCCCCAAGCCCGCTCAGCTTGTCGCCCCGGCGAATATAGCCGTAACCCGTTGCGGGCCCGGTCGGCGTGACGCCGAGCGTGACAATCCGGCCCGCGGCGGCGGCTTGCGCGGCGAGCTTGCAAAGCTCGACGAAAAGCGCCGGCTTCTGAACGACGTGATCGGCTGCGAACACGGCAACCACGGTTTCCGGGGATTTCAGCGCGGCAAGCTCCGCCGCGACGCCCACAGCCGCCGCGGAATCGCGCCGCACGGGCTCCAGCACGATCTCCGCGTCCGTCTCGATTTGCGCCAACTGTTCGGCGACGAGAAAGCGGTAGTCCAAATTGGTGAGAATGACGGGCCGGTCGAAAACATCCCGGTCCGCAAGCTGCTTCAGCGTGTTTTGAAAAGTGGAATGGGCGCCGAACAGCGAAATGAACTGCTTGGGCAGCGTTTCGCGCGACTCGGGCCACATTCTGGTGCCCGAACCGCCGCACATGATGACGGGAAGAATCCTGGTCATGAAAGTGACCCCTATTGAGACGAATCGAACATTAATCCGGAAACTATGCCAGCTTCGCGCCAGAGCCTACTGGCGGAACGCGGCGGCGTTAACAATCACGCCGCCTTCTTCTGATAATCCTTGATGTCTGAAAACACGATGTCGGGCCATTTTTCCTGTTCGTATTTAAGCGCCCATGCGGAGGCCGCCATGAACACCGGGGCTTGGTCAAGATCGACCGCCATGGACGAAGGAAACGCGCGGATAAACTTGTCGAGCTCCGTTTCGTTCGCCGCGCTCACCCAGCGGCAGAGCTCGAACCGGCTTTGCTCGAAACTCACGGGCAGGGAATATTCCGCCTGCAGCCGTTCCGCCAGAACATCGAGTTGCAAGGCTCCGACGACGCCGACCATGGCGGGCGAGCCGTCGCCGGGCAGGAACAATTGCACCACGCCTTCTTCCGCCATCTGCTGAAGCGCCTCACGCAGCTTCTTGGCCTTCATGGCGTCGCCCAGTTTCACGCGGCGCAGGATTTCCGGCGCGAAGCTCGGCACGCCGCGGAACACAATCTCCTCGCCCTCGGTCAACGTGTCGCCGATGCGCAAGGTGCCGTGATTGGGAATGCCCACGACATCGCCGGCGAAGGCTTCATCGGCGATCTGCCGGTCCTGCGCGAAAAAGAACTGCGGCGCGTTGAGAGCCATTGGTTTGCCGGTGCGCACCAGTTTTACTTTCATCCCGCGCGCCAGGCGACCCGAGCAGACGCGCATGAAAGCGATGCGGTCGCGGTGATTCGGGTCCATGTTCGCCTGAATCTTGAAGACGAAGCCGGACATCCTGGGTTCGCGTGGTTCGACGCGGCGCGTGGCGCTGTCCTGACCGCGCGGCGGCGGCGCGAATTCGCCAAGACCGTCGATCAATTCCTGGACCCCGAAGGTTTTCAGCGCGCTGCCGAAAAACACCGGCGTCATGTGCCCTTCAAGAAAGGCTTCCTTGTCGAAGGGCTTGCAGCCGTCGACCGCAAGCGACAGCTCGTCGCGAAAAGCCGCGCGTTCATGCTCGGGCAGGAGTTCGGCGATGGCGGGATCCTCGGGGCCGTTGACCTTGCGCGGCCCCTCGTTTGAATCGATTTTCCTGACCACGCTGGCGCGGATGTCGTAAGTGCCGGCAAAGGAGCGCGCGCGCCCGATCGGCCAGGTAACGGGCGCCGTATCGAGCGCCAGCGTCTTTTCGATCTCGTCGAGCAGGTCAAACGGGTCGCGCGTTTCCCGATCCACTTTGTTGATGAAGGTGACGATGGGAATGTCGCGCAGGCGGCAGACTTCGAACAGCTTGCGCGTACGCGCCTCGATGCCCTTCGCGGCGTCGATCACCATGACCGCGGAATCAACCGCGGTCAGCGTCCGGTAGGTGTCCTCGGAAAAGTCCTCGTGGCCCGGCGTGTCCAGCAGGTTGAACACCCAGTCGCCATACTCGAATGTCATCACCGATGTGACGACGGAAATGCCGCGCTCGCGTTCAATGCCCATCCAGTCGGAGCGCGTCTGGCGCCTGTTGGCCTTGGCGCGCACCTCTCCGGCTAGCTGGATCGCGCCGCCAAACAGCAGCAACTTTTCAGTCAGCGTCGTCTTGCCCGCGTCGGGATGCGAGATGATGGCGAAGGTCCGCCTTCGGGAGACGGGATCGGCGATGGGCATGGGGGTCCTGGGGGCGAATTTTCAGAGGTCCTGGCGGCGGATCTGATTTGCAGGGGAAATAGCCCGAGCGGAGCGCCGGGCGCAATGGCGTCTTCGCCGGTCGTTAACGCGCGGTTAACGATGCCCCCGTAAGCGGAAAGGCAATGCCGCTCAACCGGAGCAGACTATGAAATTCATTTTTTCCGTTCTCCTCGTTCTTTCAGTCGCTCCACTGTCCGGATGCGCCGTTGTAAGCGCCACAACGGCGGTTGCCGGCGCGGGCGTCGGCGCTGTCGCGACAGCGGGCTCGGCGGCCGCTTCCGGCGCGGGCGCGGTTGTCAAAACAATCGCCCCCTGATCCTTCATTCCGCCGGCGCCGCCTCCGCTTGCATCGCCGCCCGCTGCAACATGCTGGGGCGGTCGGAACGGCGAAACTTGTTCATCAGCAGGTAGATCACCGGCGTCGAATACAACGTCAGCATCTGCGACAGCACGAGGCCGCCGACGATCACCACCCCCAGCGGACGGCGCAGCTCCGAGCCCGCGCCTGTCGCGATCACCAGCGGTATGGCTCCAAAGATCGCCGCGACGGTCGTCATTGTGATGGGCCGGAAGCGGGCCAGGCAGGCCTCCAGAATCGCCTCGCGGGCGGGCAGGCCGCGTCCGCGCTCCGCCGCTATGGCGAAATCAACCATCATGATGCCGTTCTTTTTCACCAGACCGATCAGCAGGATCATGCCGATGAACGCTACGATCGTCAGATCCATATTGGCGAACCGCAGCGCCAGCAAGGCGCCGAGGCCCGCCGACGGCAACGTTGAGATGATGGTCAACGGATGCACCAGACTTTCATACAGAATGCCCAGTATGATGTAGACCGCGATCAACGCCCCCAGCAACAGGAACGCCTGCGAATTGGATTCTTCCACAAAAGCCTTCGCGTCGCCGGAAAAGTCCGCCTGAACGGTCTCCGGCATGTGCAGCCCCAGCACCGCCTCCTGCAAAGCCGCGTTGGCGCGGTCATAGGCGACGTCGGGCGCGGGGTTGTAGGTCAGCGTCACCGAGGCGAACTGCCCGGTGTGATTGATCGACAGGGGCGCCACGCCGCGTTCGATACGCGCCAGCGCCGAAAGCGGAACCTGCGCGCCGTTGGCGCCGGGCACAAAAAGGCCCGCGAGATCGTTGGGATCGCGTTGCCGCGACTGCGTCACTTCCATGACGACGCGGTATTGATTGCGTTCGCCGTAAATCGTCGCGATCTGCCGCTGGCTCAGCGCGTCCGACAGGACATTGTCGATGGCCGAAATCGCGACGCCCATGCGCGACGCCGCCATGCGGTCGATAATGACGTTCGCCTGCAGCCCCTCCTTGTCGCGGTCCGTGCCCACATCGACGAGTTCGGGAACTTTTTTGAGGGCGGCGAGCGCGTTCTGCGCCCAGACATCGAGATCTTCCGCGCTGGAGCTCCACAAGGTGAACTGATTGTTGGAGCGTCCCGCGCGGGCGCCGACGCGCACGTCGGTAATGGGCACGAGAAAGGTCTTGATGCCGGGGACCTCGTTCAGCTTGTCGCGCAGCCGCGCGATGACGCGTTGCGAATTCTCGCCGGGTTTGAGGCTGATGTTGACCCGCCCGCTGTTGACCGAATAGCCGCTCCCGACGAAGGACGCGGTGGATTCGATGGCCGGATCCGCCACGATAATGTCGGTGACCTTTTGCTGCAGCTCCTGCATGGCGGGAAATGAAACATCGGGCGCCGCGTCGGTCCAGCCGAAGATCAGCCCCGCGTCGTCCTGGGGCAGATTGCCGCGCGGAGCCGTGCGGAACAATTGCACTGTGAGGCCGATGACCGCGAAGACGAGAATGAGCATCATCCACGGATGCCGCAAGGCGGGCTCGAGGCTGCGGCCATAGGCGTCGCGCATGGCGTCGATGCAGCCTTCCACCACGCGGTCAAACAGGTTGCGCCGCCCGCCCTCCGCCGACATGAAGCGTCCGCAGATCATCGGCGTCACCGTGAGCGACACGAAGGCGGAAACCGCGATGGCGCAGGCCAGCGTCACGGAGAACTCGCGAAACATGCGGCCCATCACGCCGTCCATGAACAGCAGCGGGATGAAGGCCGCGATCAGCGAGAGGGAGATCGAAATCACCGTGAAGCCGATCTGCCGCGCGCCGATCATCGCAGCCTCCATGCGCGGCACGCCGGTTTCCATGTTGCGATGGATGTTCTCCAGCATGACGATCGCGTCGTCGACCACGAAGCCCACGGAAATCACGATCGCCATCAGCGACAGGTTGTTGACGGAGAAACCAAGCGCCCACATGCACATGAACGTTCCGGCGAGCGACAGCGGCACCGTGACGCCCGCCGCGATCGTCGGCGCGCCGCGGCGCAGGAACAGGAAGACGACGAGCATCACCAGCACAATCGACAGCGCCAAAGTGCGCTGCAGCTCCGCCACCGACGCGCGAATGATGACGGTACGGTCCGACATGACCGCAAAATCGACGCCGGCGGGAACCCAACGCTGCACCTCCGGCAGAACCGCCTTCACGCCGTCGACGGTTTCAATGACGTTGGCGTCCGGCTGCTTGGTGATGTTGACGAGCACGGCGGGCTTGCCGTTGAACCAGCCGGCGGCGCGCGTGTTGCGCACGCCGCGCTCGACGTCGGC
>JANYDZ010000160.1 GCA_025363375.1 Hyphomicrobiales bacterium | reverse complement strand
GCGCCAGTTCCGCGAAACGGTCGGGCCGTTGCTGGGATCTCCCTTCGACGAGCGCGTCTATGAGCCGGTCAGGTAAGGGCAGCGGCCAGGGGAGCCCATCATGAGGTCTTTATCAACGTTGGTTTTTTCGCGGCTTCGCATTGTCTGCGAGCGCGTCTTCGCAGCTTTGCTATTATTGACCGCGATGTTGGCTTTTGAAGGACGGGCCACGGCGCAAACGTCCGAGCCGACCTATTCCTTCACCTATTTCGAAGTGGAGACGGCCAACGCCGCGCAGGCCGCCGCGTTGATGAAGGCGTATCGGAGCGAAAGCCGGCGCGAAGAGGGCAATCTGGAGTTTGTGGTGATGCAGGGCATTGACCGGTCCAACCACTTCGTCATCGTTGAAGGGTGGACAACGGCGGCCGCGTCCACGAAGCACGAGCAGAGCGCGGCGACGGCGGCGTTTTCCGCGGCCTGGGCGCCCATCCGCATCAGTCCGCCCGACAAGCACGTCGTGGAGCCCTTTGCGCTGGGTTCGCTCGCTGGCGCCGAGGTTTCCGACGCAATCTACATGGTCGAGCACATTGATTTCATGCCGGCGGGGCGCGACGCGGCGCCGCCGCTCGTGACCGCGCTGGCGGAAGGCGCGCGCAAGGAAGCCGGCGCGCTGCGCTTCGACGTTTTCAGGCAACTCGCGCGGCGGAACAATCATTATCAGGTGGTGTCGAAGTGGGTCGGAAAGGCTGCTTTTGAGGCGCACGAAATCGCCAGTTTCGCGCGCCGGTTTCGCGCGGAATCGAGCCTTGGAAAACCGGCCCAGAGGGCGAACCTCTACGATCAACGTTTGTACAGGGAGCTTTAGGCCGGACGCGCGCGGACACGCGTCGGCCATCCCGCATTGTGATTCCCGCGCGACCTGCTAGCCTCTTCTGCAAGCCGCTGTCCACGCGGTCGCAAGCGTTGTTTGCGGGGAGGAAAGGCATGCGGGTTCGTCGTCGTGAATTTTTACGGCTTGCGACGGGAGGCGCCGCGTGCGCCGCGCCCCTTCGCGCCGCCGCGCAGACCTTTCCCGCCAGACCCGTCAAGTTGATGCTGGGCTTTCCCGCCGGCAGCCCGCCCGACGTCGTCGCGCGGCTGATCGCGCCGGGAATTTCGGAGCGTCTGGGGCAACAGGTGATCGTCGAGAACAAGCCCGGCGCGAGCGCCAACATCGCATCGGCCCAGGCGGCGCGCGCCGAGCCCGACGGCCATACGATTCTGATGATCGTCGCCACCAACACGATCAACCAGACGCTCTATCCCAACCTCGAATTCGATATCGTCAGGGATTTTGCGCCTGTCGCCAGCGTCATGCGCATCCCCAACGTGCTCGTCGTCACGCCCGCCCTGCCGGTCAGCTCGCTGCCTGAACTGATCGCCTACGCAAAAGCAAATCCGGGCAAACTCAACTTCGCTTCGAGCGGGTCCGGCTCCTCGCCGCACGTCACCATGGAAATGTTCAAAGCCATGGCCGGCGTTGAAATGACGCACGTGCCTTATTCCAGCAATTACTTTCCCGATCTACTCAGCGGGCAGACCCAGGTGCTGTCCGCGGCGATTCCCGGCGCCGCCGGTTTCGTGCGGGCGGGACAATTGCGGCCTCTGGCGGTCTCGACCGCGCGACGTTCGGAGTTTTTTCCCGAGCTTCCCGCGATTGGCGAAGTGGTGCCTGGCTACGAGGCCAGCGGATGGTATGGAATCGTCGCGCCGAAAAACACGCCGGCGGCCATCGTGGAGACGCTGCACCGCGCCATCGGCGCCGCGCTCGCCGACCCCGGAATGAAGGCGCGTTTTCCCGATTTCGGCGGTTCGGATTTCATCAGCACGCCGGCGGAATTCGGCGCTTTCATCGTCGATGAAGTCGTCAAATGGGGCAAGGTCGTCAAATCGGCGCATATTACGGCGCAGTGAGGGGCGGCGCGGGGGAGGATCGCATCATGGATATTCGTCGTCGCGAATTCATGCGTCTTGCGGGCGGCGCGGGCGCATGCGCGCTGGCGGGCCCCGCCCTCGCGCAGGCCTATCCTTTAAAGCCGATCCGGCTTGTGCTGGGCTTTGCGCCTGGTACGCCGCCCGACATCGTGGCAAGGCTCGTCGCGTCTTCGTTGTCGGAGCGGATCGGCCAGCAGGTGTTCGTCGACAACAGGTCGGGCGCTGGCGCCAATGTCGCGACGAGCCAGTTCAAGCGAGCTGAGCCAGACGGCTATTCGATCATGCTTGTCGTCGCCACGACGACGATCAACCAGACGCTGTATCCCAATCTTGATTTCCACATCGCGCGGGATTTCCAGCCGGTGACGAGCCTGCTGCGCGTGGCGAATGTGCTCGTGGTCAATCCCGGCGTTCCGGTAAAGAGCGTGCCCGAATTCCTCGCCTATGCGAAAACCAATCCCGGCAAGCTCAACATGGCTTCGGGCGGCAACGGCTCTTCGCCGCATATTTCGGGTGAAATGTTCAAGTCGATGACCGGCATCGACATGGTTCACGTGCCCTATTCCGGCAATTACTTTCCCGATCTCCTGAGCGGACAGGTGCATGTGGTGTTCAGCGCCATTCCCGGCGCGATCGGCTTTCTCAAACAGAACCAGTTGCGCGCGCTGGCCGTGACAACGGAAAAGCGCTGGGAGTCTCTGCCGGAATTGCCGCCGTTGCATGAATTCGTCCCGGGCTATGAATCCTCTGGCTGGTACGGCATCGTCGCGCCCAAGGGCGCGCCGCGCCCGATTGTCGAGTGGCTGCACAAGGAACTCAACGCCGCCGTCGCCGATCCGAAGGTTGTCGCGCGTTTGCCCGACCTCGGCATGTCGCCCTTCAAAAGCACGCCGGAGGAATTCGGCAAATTCATCGGCGACGAGGTGGACAAATACGCGAAGATCATCAAGGCGGCGAATATCAGGGTGGATTAAGGGGGCGGCTATCGCGTCCGCGCGAGCAAATGCTCCAGCGCGGCGGCGCTTGTCGCCGGGAGCGAACAGACGCCCGCGCGGCATACGTAGGCCGTCGGCTTGCCGTCCACGGCGGGGCGGCCATAGGCGGGATGGCCGGGCGTGAGCGCGTCGGCCGGTGACGCGCGCAGGATGACGAGATTTGGCAGGCATTGCGCCAAGGCGCCCGCCGCGATGTCGCGCGCCGCGTCGGGCGGACCGACGATCACAACTTCCGTTGCGCCCTGCGCAAGGTCGAAAGCGTTGAGCAAGGCTGCGTGCTCGAATGGCGCGTGCATGGTGACGGGGCCGAATATCTTGAAGAGACAATTGGCCTTGTCGAGCCATTCCGAAGCGCCGGTGAGAAGGCCGAGGCGCACGAGGTTTGCCGCCATCACGGAGTTGGCGTTGGGGGTCGCGCCGTCGCGGCCGCCGGAGGGGCGCTCGAAGAGATCGTCGGCGTCGTCAGCGGCGAGATAATAGGCTTTCGCGTCGTCCCAGTGACGCGCGTCGAGCGCGCGCGTCATGCGCGCGGCGTCCGCGAGATAATTCGCGCGGCCCGTCGCCTCGTAAAGCGAGATCGCCGCCGCGATCATATGCGCCGCGTCGCTGGCGATGCCCGGAAAAGTCGCGCGTCCCAGACGCGCGCTGTGGCCGACGCGGTCGCCGCGCGTCATGTTGGCGGCGAT
The DNA here is from genome assembly GCA_025363375.1 of Hyphomicrobiales bacterium. Classification (GTDB taxonomy): domain Bacteria; phylum Pseudomonadota; class Alphaproteobacteria; order Rhizobiales; family Beijerinckiaceae; genus Terripilifer. Next base: position 1,372 of record JANYDZ010000160.1, on the reverse strand, counting down.
CCAGGCGTAGGTTCGTTCGGCGAGCGTGATCCATGCGGGCTGCGCGAAGGCGGTCCCCGCGCCGGCCAGCGCCTCGATCGTCATGCCGTTCCAATCGGCGAGCGCCTTGTCGTCGATCGCGGGCCGGACGCGCTTTTCGCGCGCCGCCAGAAGCGTTTCGCGGAGCGCCTTGAGTCGCGTTTCGTCCGCCTCGCGCGCAACGCGCGGCGCGTCGAGCCTGTGCAGGACATTGGCGCGTTCCCAGTTTCCTTGCGCCGTTGCGTTGTAGACGTCGGCAAACAAAGCGGCGCCGGACTCGCCGAGCACATCGACAAGTTCATCGAGCGTCCACACGTAAAACTTGCCTTCGACGCCTTCCGAGTCGGCGTCCAGACTCGCGGCGAAAGCCCCATCGGTCGTCATCTCGCGGGTGAGCCATCCAACTGTTTCCTCCACGCGCTGTTTGAACAGCGGCAAGCGCGTGTCCTGCCAGGCCCATGTCAACAGGCGCAACAATTGCGCGTTGTCGCAGAGCATTTTTTCAAAATGCGGCACATGCCAGCGTTCGTCCGTGGAATAACGGGAGAAGCCGCCGCCGAGATGATCGTAGATGCCGCCTTGGCAAATGCGCCCGAGCGTATGGACGACGGCATCGGTCATGCGCGCGTCCCGGTCGCGCTTGCCCGCGCGCCACAACAATTCGAGGAGGCCCGCCTGCGGAAATTTCGGCGCGCCGCGCATGCCGCCGTTGTCCTTGTCCATGGCGGGCAGCAGGCGCTGCGCGGCGTCGTCGATATGGGCGATGGAAATTTCGCCCAGCGGCGGCGGTTCGTGCTTTTTCACGCGGCGGGCGATGGAGTCGATATTCTCGGCGATCTTGTCGGGGGCGTCGCGATAGACGTTGGCGATTTGCAGCAGGACCTGTTTGAAGCCGGGCTTGCCGAAGCGCGGCTCGGGCGGAAAATAGGTGCCGCCCCAAAAGGGCTTTCCCTCCGCGGTCAGAAACATGGTGAGCGGCCAGCCGCCGCGGTCGCCAAAGGCTTGCAGCGCATCCATATAGGTCTTGTCGATTTCGGGGCGCTCTTCGCGATCGACTTTGATATTGACGAAGCGCGCGTTCATGAGGTCGGCAGTCGCGGCGTCTTCGAAACTCTCATGCGCCATCACATGGCACCAGTGACAGGCGGCGTAGCCGATGGAGAGAAGAACCGGTTTGCGGCTCGCGCGCGCCTCTGTGAAGGCGGCTGTTCCCCAGGGACGCCAATGCACGGGATTGTCCCGATGCTGCAGCAGATAGGGGCTGGTTTCATGGATCAAGAGATTGCCGCTCACGTGCAGACCTCGTTCAAGAGCAACCTGTACAAATGCAGGGGCGGCGCGTCGTTGTCCGACG
>JANYDZ010000465.1 GCA_025363375.1 Hyphomicrobiales bacterium | reverse complement strand
GCGACCTGGATGTTCGACTACGACCCCGCGAGCGAAGGCGACGAGGAAGCGGGCTGGCGCTTCGGCGCCCACGCCTTCACGCCCGGCGAATATGTTTCGGTGCGCGAGCCCAATGGCGATGTCCGCGCCTACAAGGTCGCTTCGGTCGCTCCAGCCTGATCCGCCGGCGCAGCCAGAAAGAACAACGCGCTCATGTCCGCGAAGCCAGATTGCGCGCATAGCGGCTCGCCGGCCGCGGCAGCCCCAAATTCTCGCGCAAAGTCGCCCCTTCGTATTCCTTGCGAAACAACCCGCGTCTTTGCAACTCGGGAATCACCATCTCGCAGAAGTCGACATGCTGTCCGGGCATGTAGGGCGGCAGCACGCAGAAGCCGTCGCAGGCCTTTTCCGCGAACCATTGTTCCATCGTGTCGGCCACTGTCTTCGGGCCGCCGTGAATCGACAGCTTTCCGCGCGCGCCGGCGCAGCGCGCGCCGAGCTGGCGGATGGTGAGATTCTCGCGCCGCGCCATGGAGACGATGGAATCAAAATGGCCCATGCTGGAATGTTGCGTCGCCGGCAGGTCGGGCAGCGGGCCATCGAGCGGATAAGGCGACAGATCGAGGCCCCCCAGCATGGTGGAAAGTATTTCGCGGCCGACGATGGGATGGATCAGCGATTGCAGCAGTTCGAAATCCTCCGCCGCCTTGTCGTCGCTTTCCGCGACGACGACGCTGAGGCCCGGCAATACCTTCAGGTGTTCGGGATCCCTGTTGTATTTCGACTGCATTCGTCCCTTCACGTCGTCGTAGAACGCCTTCGCCTCGGGAATATTGAGATGCGGCGAGAAGATCGCCTCGGCGAATTCGGCGGCGAGTTCGCGTCCCTCGTCCGAGCCGCCCGCCTGCACCATGACGGGATAGCCCTGCGGCGACCGCGGCACGTTGAGCGGCCCGCGCACGTGGAAGTGTTGTTCGCCGTGATTGAGATAGTGCATTCTCTCCGGTTCGAAATAGAGGCCGCTTGCCACGTCGCGGACAAAGGCGTCGTCGTCCCAGCTGTCCCAGAGCCCTTGCACGACGCGGGCGGATTCGCGCGCGCGGGAATAGCGTTCCTTGTGCGTCTTCACGCCATCCTGGCCGAAATTGGCGGGCTCGGCCTGCTGGCTCGAGGTCACGAGATTCCATCCGGCGCGGCCATGGGAAATGTGGTCAAGGGAAGCCAGCTTGCGCGCGATATTGTAGGGTTCGTGCCAGGTCGTCGAGAGCGTGCCGGTGAGGCCGATCCGCTGCGTCGCCATGGCGAGCGCCGACAAGACGGTCACCGGCTCCAGATGCGCGACGAATTGCACCGAGCGCGAGATGGCGTCGATATGCGCGCTGCGGGTCGCGCTGGAATCGGCCAGAAAAATCATGTCGAACTTGGCGCGTTCCGCCGCCTGCGCCATCTCGACGTAATGTTCGATGCTGACATTGGCGTCGCGCCGCGCGCGCGGATGGCGCCACGAGGCCACATGATGGCCCGTGGGGTTGAAATAGGCCGCGAGTTTCATTTGTCTGGTCATGCCGATTCCATGCCGTGCCGTTTGCAAGCCCATGCGTATTCATTTACGCCTTTGCAATCAACGTCCAGAAATCGCCGAAGGCCGGACGTTCATGGAGGCGGCCGACGAACGCGAACAATTTCTTCGCCGCCTCCGCGCTGATCGTCTGCGCCGCGCAATCCATGAATTTTTCCTCGACCTGCGCCGGCGTCATGGGAACCTGTTTCGAACCCGTGGCGTAATCGCGTTGCTGGGTCAGGGTCTGGCCGTCCTTCAGCGTGATCCGCACGCGCGTCGGGCTCTCGCCGAAGGCGTCGCTCAAGCCGGGATCGGCGCTGGCCGTCGTCAGCCCCGCCAGCGCCCGCACGCGCGCGTCCTTCAGCGCCTGTTCGTTGAAAGCCTTGATCTTCGGCGCGCCGTGGATCAGCGAATAGGCGAGCACATAGGCGGCGGAGAATTTCGCCGCCTCGACATCGACGGGGTATTGGGTGTTGACGCGCTTGGCGCTAGAGGGCGACATCCAGCAATGGATGTTGGCGATATCGTCAAGCCGCGCGCTCACCTTGTCGCGCAGCATCAGCGCGGCCTCGATGGCGGTGTGGCCGCGTCCGCCGCAGGGATAATATTTGATGCTGTAGCCCATCTCCTTCAGGTCCCAGCGCTTGCCGAGATCCTGAAACGGCGCGTAGTCCGACGGCAGCGCCCGTGCGAAGCTGGCGAAATAGCCGTTGTCGCCTTCGAACGCCGCGGGGTGCGAGGTAAAGCCCTCGCGCGCCAGCAGCGCCGCCATCACGCCGTTGCGCGCGGCGTTGCCGCAATGCAGGGGCTTCGTCATGGTGCCGTAGTTGACGGCGACGCCCGAAGCCAGGGAAACGCTGACGCCGATGGCGTGCGCGACTTTCTCGACGGGCAGCTTCATCAGCTTCGCGCAGGCCGCCGCCGCGCAAATGCCGCCGACGACGCCGGTCGTGTGCCAGCCGCCTACATTGCTGTACAGCGGGTTCGAACGCCCGATGCGCGCGGAAACCTCGCACCCCACGATGAAGGCGCCCAGCGTTTCGGCGGGCGTCGCGCCGATGCTTTCGGCGACCGCCAGCAGCGCGGGCAGAACAGGCGCCGCCGATTGCCCGCTCATATAGGTGAAGTCGTAGTCCATCGCGTGGCCCGCGATGCCGTTGGCGAAGGCGGCCAATTGCGGCGACGTGCGCAGCGATTGACCGATGATCGTGCATTGCGGCGCGGCGCCTTCCAGCTTCACCATGCCGACCGCGATATGCGCGACCTCTTCATGGCTGCCGGCGACGGCGACGCCGATGCTGTCGACGACGGCCAGGCGCGCGAGTTCGATCACGTCGGGGGGAACCTGCTTGATGTCGAACGCGACGACGAACTCCGCCAGCAACTGGCGCAGTTCCCTGCCGGCGGGCTGCTTGCCCGCCGGCTCTTGCGCGGCGGCGCAGCCCGCGTCCAGCATGGCGAGAGCGCCGGAGCCGGCGAGAAAAATCCGGCGGTCGAATTTTTGCGTCTGATCCCGGCTGACCATGGCTGTGCCTCCCCTCGTTGCGGGCCAGTATTGGGCTTTTCAGGCGCCGAGACAAACACAAAAGTTTGCGGCACAATGGGGCCAACCGGGACTCGATGAAGCTCGAGTGGACCTGTCGGGGATGAAACAATGAACAAACTGTTTGGCTTCGCGCTGGCCGCTGTCCTGGCGGTGGTTTCCCGGGCGCCCGCGCAGGACCTGGGCCCGCGCCCCGTCACCATTGTGGTTCCCTATCCCGCCGGCGGCGTCACCGACGGCATGGCGCGGCTGCTCGCCGAGAAAGTGCAGGCCGGTCTCGATCACACAATCATCGTGGAGAACGTCGCCGGCGGTTCCGGTTCGATCGGCGTTGGCAGGGTCGCGCGCGCGGCGCCCGATGGCCACACGCTCATCCTCGGCAATGTCGAGAC
>JANYDZ010000083.1 GCA_025363375.1 Hyphomicrobiales bacterium | reverse complement strand
GGTTAACCGGCCTCTTGTCCGGATCCCCGCCAACCGACACACGACCACAGGCACGTGCGATTTGGGCAAACTGATAAATATTCGAAATTGACTCGATTACAAGAACTTTTTTTGCCTCAGGCGAATTTTTTCTTGCGCTGTCGTTAACCGGGTCTCACGAAGTTTGCGGTTTCCGGCGCGCGCGCCGGATTTACGATGTTCGCTTCAAGCCGCTTGCCGGGACCAGGGAAGGGCATTACCTGACGGGCGCCAGACGTTTTTGGCGTTCCAGGTCTCTGTCTTTCATGTCTGAAATCGACCGCCGTCACGTTGTCGCGTCCCTTGCCGCCGCAAGCCTTGCCGCCGCTCGCCCCGGGTGGGCGCAGACCCCGTCGATTTCCGCTCCGCGCCCGCCGCTGTCGGAGCCGCCGCCGCCGCCGCCCGCGGCGAAGTTTTCCCTCGAGGATGTGCAGCGCCGCGCGCGCGAACTCGCCGGCGCGCCGCTTGCGCCTTTCGCAGTCTTGCCGGATCCGATGAAAAACCTGGATTTCGACGCGTGGCGCGACATTCGGTTCAAGGCGGACCGCGCGCTGCTCGCCAATTCCGACGGGCCGTTCCGACTGCAGACTTTCCACCTTGGCCATCTCTTCAAGCAACCGGTGACCGTCAATCTGATTCGCGACGGAATGGCGACGCCGATCCCCTACAGCGCCAACCTGTTCGACTACGGACGCACGAAATTCGACAAGCCCCTGCCGGTAAACCTTGGCTTTGCCGGCTTCCGGCTGCATTTTCCGCTGAACGATCCGCGTGTGCGCGACGAGACGATTTCCTTCCTCGGCGCGAGCTATTTTCGCTTTCTGGGGCGCGGCCAGCGCTATGGCCTTTCGGCGCGCGCGCTGGCGGTAAACGCGGGAACGGAGCAGGAGGAATTCCCTTTTTTCCGTGAATTCTGGATCGAGACGCCGGAAGCGGGCGCCGACCGCGCGACCATCTACGCCTTGCTCGACAGCGAATCGGTCACGGGCGCCTACCGCTTCGACCTCTGGCCGGCCCGGGATTCCGTATTGGAGGTTTCCGCGTCGCTTTATGTGCGCCGCCCCGGGGTGAAGCTCGGGCTGGCGCCGCTGACCTCCATGTATTTCATTGGCGAGAATGATCGGCGCGGCAATTCCGACTATCGACCGGAAGTGCACGATTCCGATGGGCTTCTTGTCAATACGCGCGCCGGCGAGTGGATCTGGCGGCCTTTGCGCAACCCAGGCAAACTGGAAGTCTCGGCCTTCCTTGACAAGGACGTTCGCGGCTTCGGGTTGATGCAGCGCGACCGCGCCTTCGAACATTACCAGGACCTCGACCTGGCTTACGAACAGCGTCCGAGCTACTGGGTCGAGCCAGCGCAGAATTGGGGCGAGGGCCGGGTCGATCTCGTGGAACTGCCAACGGTCGACGAGACCAACGACAACATCGTCGCCGTCTGGTCGCCCAACGAACCGCCGGAGCCCGGCAAGCCCTTCAGTTTTGGCTACCGGGTGACCGCGAGCCTGGGGCAGGCGCGGTTGTCGCCGAACGGGCGCGCCATCAACACCTATCAGACGCAGGCGCGCTCGCTTGGCGCGCGCGAGGCGGCGCCGGCGGGCTCGCGGCGTTTCATTATTGATTTCGCGGGCGGCGATCTGCCCTATTTCCTGAACGATCCCTCCGGCGTCGAACTGGTGCCCTCGACGGCGAACGGGCAAATCCTGCGCTCGTTCCTCGTGCCGAACCCGCACACGAGCGGTTTTCGCGCCGGCATCGACGTGCAACTCGAGCCGGGGCAATCTTCGGACTTGCGCGCGTTTTTGCGCGCCGGAAACCGCACGCTGACGGAGACGTGGACGTATCCGTGGAAGGCGGAGTAGCTTTTACCCCCGCGTCGCGTCGGCAAGCCGCCGGGGAGCGACACATTGCGATGGCGGGCAGGTCGGTCCTCCGTCTGTTGGTCCTCCGTCTTGCCTCCCCGCCCGTAACACGCGACAAAGCGTCGTTGTC
>JANYDZ010000055.1 GCA_025363375.1 Hyphomicrobiales bacterium | reverse complement strand
CGATGCCGACGCTGCCGCCCGAGGGCGAATAGATGGCCGTGTTCACGCCGACCACCTCGCCATTGAAGTTGAAGGTCGGGCCGCCGGAATTGCCGCGGTTCACGGGCGCGTCGATCTGCAGGAAGTCGTCATAGGGGCCCGACCCGATGTCGCGTCCCCGCGCGGAGACGATGCCGGCCGTCACCGTGCCGCCGAGGCCGAAGGGATTGCCGATGGCGACAACCCAGTCGCCGACGCGCGGGCTCGTGGAAGCGAAAGGCACGAAGGGATAGGCGCCGCCGTCCTTGATCTTGAGGAGCGCGAGATCGGTCTTCTTGTCCGTGCCGACAATCGTCGCGTCGACGCTGCGGCCGCCGTCGAGGGTGATCGACACATCCGTCGCGTTCTCGACGACGTGATTGTTGGTCACAACATAGCCGTCAGCCGAAATGATGAAGCCCGAGCCCTGGGAGATTCCGGTGCGCGGACGCTGCTGGCGCTGATTGGGCATGCCGGGAAGATTTGGACGGCCGTTCTGGCCGAACTGACGGAAGAAACGTTCGAGCGGGTCGTTCGGCTGCGCGCCGGGCGCATCTTCTTCGTTGGCGGCGGTCTGCGTGGGCTCGGTGACCTTCACCTTGACGGAGACAACCGCGCCGCGCACCCGCTCGACCGTGTCGGCAAAGGAAACGGGAGCCGCGCTCTGCGTCAACGACTGCGCGAGGGCATGTGAAGGCGGCAGATTGGTTTGCACCGCGGCGCCGCCGATGACGAGGGCGGCGGTCGCGCCGAGCAAAAAGGCGCGCAGGGGGGTTTTGCGGGTAGTTGATTTCAGCATGACAATGTTCTCCTCGACAGTTCTTTGCGGCCCGAGCATTGGCGCCGCTGTCTGGAGAGAAGATAGGGAGGGCCGGCTTACGCCCGCGTGGCGGGTGGATTAAGGTTTGGTAATGGCGGGGGTCAAAGTCACTGGCCCAAAGGCCCAGGCGCGACTGCAACAGGCGATTGCATCGTCGCCATTTGTTGTTGACGAACGATGGCCTTGCCCTGGTGATTTTCGATAACTTTAAACGCGGCGGTGTTGGCCAACGTGTTTAGTCCCGTTATTGTCCATCACCGCCCCAGTACCCGCTCCAGTTCCGCCTTCTCCTCGCCCGTCAGTTCCGGCGTCGCCGCCGCGGCGATGCGGCGGCGGTTGACCAGCAGCAGCCCGAGCCCGCCCAACCCGAGCGCCAGCAGCGGCGTGCCCCACAGCAGCAAAGTCCCCAGCCGGAACGGTGGTTTCAGCAGCACGAAATCGCCGTAGCGGGCGGTGAGGAAGTCGAGCACCTGCCGGTCGCTGTCGCCGGCGGTCAGGCGCTCGCGCACGAGCATGCGCAGATCCTTGGCCAGCGGCGCCTGGGAATCGTCGATCGACTGGTTCTGGCAGACGAGGCAGCGCAGTTCAGCGGACAAAGTCCGCGCGCGGCTTTCCAGCGCTGGATCTTTCAGCGCCTCGCCGGGCTCGATGGCGAAGCCGGGAGCAGCAAGGAACAGCAGAGCGAAGATCGGGAGAAGCGGCGCGCGCATGCCCTACTCCGCTGGTTGCGCGGCCACGCCGCGCGCGCGTCTGGCGACGCCGATCCGCAGGCGGCGGTCGCTCAGCGACAGCAGTCCGCCGAACGCCATGATCAGCGCGCCCATCCAGATCAGCGACACGAACGGCTTCCAGTAGACGCGGCCATCAAGCGAGCCGTCGGCGTTTTCACCCGACAGGCTCACGTAAATCTGGCCGAGCCCCAGCGTGACGATGCCGGCTTCCGTCGTCGTCATCTGGCGCGTTGGATAGAAGCGGCGCGCGGGATCAAGCGTGGCGACGACCGCGCCGTTCGACCTGACAAGCGTGCGCGCGACGGTGGCGCGATAGTTCGGGCCGGGCAGCGTCTGCGTGCTCATCACCGCGACTTCGTAAGGGCCGGCCTTCACGACATCGCCGGCGCGCAAAGACAGCACTTCCTCGACGCCCCAGCCGGTCGCGGCAAGGCCAAAGAGCGACACGCCGACGCCGGCATGGGCGAAAGCCGCGCCCCAGGCCGAGCGCGGCAAGCCGACGGCGCGCGACCACGCGGTGGAAACGCTGATTGCGCGGGTAAAAATGCGGCCGAAGACTTCGACGAACGAGCCGACGACGAGATAGGCGGCGATCATCACGCCGACGATGGAGAGAACGGGACCGCCGTGAATGGCGCCGAGAACGAGCGCCACGACAAAGCCGGCCGCCGCCGCAAAGGTCAGGCGTTGCGCCGCGCCCAGCAGGTCGCCGCGCTTCCACGCCAGCAATTGCGCCGCCGGCATCAACAGCAAAATGGGCAAAAACACCGGACCGAAGGTCAGATTGAAGAAGGGCGCGCCGACGGAGATTTTTTCCGCGGTAAAAGCTTCCAGCGCCAGCGGATAGAGCGTGCCGACGAAGACTGTGGCGCAGCTCGCCGTGAGCAGGAGATTGTTGAGCACCAGCGATCCCTCGCGCGAGACGGGCGCGAAAATGCCGCCGGGCTTCAGTTCCGGCGCGCGCCAGGCGAACAGCGCCAGCGAGCCGCCAATGAAGAAAACGAGGATCATCAGAATGAACACGCCGCGCTGGGGATCGCTGGCGAAGGAATGCACCGATGTCAGCACGCCCGAGCGCACGAGGAAAGTGCCGAGCAACGAAAGCGAGAAAGCGAGGATGGCGAGAAAGATCGTCCAGACTTTCAGCGCGTCGCGCTTTTCCATAACGGTGGCCGAATGCAGCAGCGCCGTGCCCGCGAGCCAGGGCATGAGCGAGGCGTTCTCGACGGGATCCCAGAACCAGAAGCCGCCCCAACCCAGCGTGTAATAGGCCCAGTAGGAGCCCATGGCGATGCCGAGCGTGAGAAACATCCAGGCCAGCAATGTCCAGGGCCGCACAAAGCGCGCCCAGGCTGCGTCGATGCGCCCGCATATCAACGCGCCCGCGGCGAATGAGAAGGTGATGGAGAAGCCGACATAGCCGAAATACAGCAGCGGCGGATGAATGGCGAGGCCGATGTCCTGCAGGACCGGATTGAGATCGCGGCCTTCGATGGGCGCGGGGAAAACGCGCGCGAAGGGATTGGAGGTCATCAGGATGAACAGGATAAACGCGCCGGAAATCCAGGCCTGCACGGCGAGCGTCGCGGCGCGCAGATCGTCCGGCATGGCGCGTGAGAACGCCGCGACCATGGCGCCGAAGACCACGAGGATCAGCACCCACAGGAGCATCGATCCCTCGTGGTTTCCCCATACGCCCGAGATTTTATAGATCAGCGGCTTGGCGGAATGCGAGTTCTCGATCACGTTGGTCAACGAAAAGTCGGACGCCACATGCGCCCACGACAGGGCGATGAATGAAATCGCCACCAGCGCAAACTGCGCGATCGCGGTCGGCGCCGCCGTCGCCATCAGCGCGGGATCGCCGCGGCGCAGGCCCCAGAGCGGCACAACAGCCTGCGCGACCGCCAGCGCCAGCGCGAGAACGAGCGCGTAATGTCCGGCTTCGACGATCATGCGCGGGACCTCATGTTTTGCTCACTTTTTGTCGCCCGCCGGCTGCGGCTTGTTCTCGTTCCAGACGCCCTGTTTCTTCAGGGCGTCGGCGACGTCGCGCGGCATATAGGTTTCGTCGTGTTTGGCGAGCACGCTGTCGGCGCGGAATTGTCCGGGCCCGACAAGCACCCCTTCGGCGACGACCCCCTGGCCTTCGCGGAAGAGATCGGGGAGTTGCCCGGCGTAGGCGACGCTCACATCCTTCTTCGTGTCGGTGACGACGAAGGAAATGTTCCTGTCGCCGACGCGTTTCACCGAGCCCTCCTTCACCAGGCCGCCGATGCGCAGGCGCGCGCCCGGCGCGGGCGCCTTCTCCGCGAGTTCGCTGGGGCCGTAGAAAAAAACAATGTTGTCGCGAAAGGCAAACGCCATGAGCGCCGCCGCGACGCCAAGCACGCCAAGCGCGGAAGCGATCAATGTCAGCCGCCGGCCCTTACGTGTCATGCGCCAACCTCCAGCACTTCATCCGCCTATCCCGAGTTCGCGGGCGAGCGCGTCGAGCTGTTCGACGGCTTGAGCATTGCCGACCAGGGCTTTCTTCGCGTCGGCGAGAGCCGCGCGCGCCCTGTCGGTTTCGCGCAGCATCGTATAGGAGCGCACCAGCCGTAGCCATCCCTCGAGATCGCCGCCGTTTTGCTCGAGACGCGCGGCAAGACCGGCGACCATGCCGCGAATCGCCTGTTCGCGCTGCTCAGCCGGCATCGCCGCGATGGCGGCGGCGGGGCCCGATGCGCCGCCGAGTTTCTCCACGCGCTCGCGCACCACCGGCGCCCAGGGCGCGTCGGGGCCTTCGACGAGGAGTTTCTGATAGGCGTCGAGGGCGCTCGCCTTGTCGCCCGTCTGTTCGTCGGCCAAAGCGACAAAAAAACGCGCCTGCGCATTGTCCGGTTCTTCCTTGAGCGCCGCCTCGAAAGCCGCGCGCGCCTGCGGCGTCACCGTGCCGTTGGCGGCGAAGGTCAGGGCCTGCCCGAAGGCGCTGGCGCGTTCGGCGGTCGGGCCCTCAAGGCGAATGACGTTGCGCCAGGCCTCCGCCGCGTCCTGGGCGCGGCCCATTTTCATGTAGACGGGCGCGACAATCTCCCAGCCGCGCGCGTCGTCGGGATTGTCGGCGAGGTGCTTTTCAATCTTTGCCAGCGCCGCATTGACGTCCATCTGCCCCGGCGGCGCCTTGAGGCGCGCCTCCAGCGGCTGATCGGGATAATCGGGATTGCCGAGGTAATAATAAAGGCCGAGCGACAAAGCGGGGATCAGGACGATCGCGGCCAGCGCCGTCACGCGCAGGCGGGTTGGCGAAATGCTGCGAGAGGTCGCCTCATGGGCGGAGGCGATCAGCCGCCGCGCGGCTTCGACCCGGGCCGCCGCTGCGTCGTCCGGGGTGATGAGGCCGCGCTCAACATCGCGGTCGATGCCGGAGACCGCGATCTGGTAAAACGCCTTGTCGGACGCCTCGCGCACGGAGGCGCGCGGCGCCCGGATCAGCGGCCAGAGGACCGCCAGAACGGCGACGCCGGTCAGAAAAGCAAAGAGGACCCATACCATAGGGAGGGTTTAGCCGGGATGGGGGTTCAAAGGAAAGGCGGAAAGCGACACATTTACGCGATCCATCCTCACAACCGCCACCCGCCCGCGCCGCCCTCCCGGCATCCCCGCCCCTTCTCCTCCTTCGGCCGCCCTTCGAGATAGACTGTGTGGGTGTAATCGCGGCAGCCGCCGCTCTCGGAACCCGGCTCCACATAGCCAAACGCCGTGCCGGACTTTGACTTCCAGGACTTGCGCTGGCCTTTTTCCAGCGCATCGTATTGCGCGTCGGCGGCGATGCGGCGGTCTTGGTCCGAGAGGGATGCGCCCAGCGCGCCCGCGATGGCGCCG
>JANYDZ010000714.1 GCA_025363375.1 Hyphomicrobiales bacterium | reverse complement strand
TCTTCACGAGGTCGGGACCGAAGGGCACGTCCGGCAGCGCGGCGTCCTTCTCGGGACCGTATTGCACGAGGTAGCGAATCTTCCTGTCCTTGATCCAGCTTTGCCTGGTCGATGTCAGCGACGACCAGAAGGTCACGCCGTAGGATTCGATCTCCCCGCGCTCCATGGCCAGATAGGCCTCGTTCTGACCGGGAAAGCCGACGATGATCTTGATCTTCGTGCCGAGCAATTCATTCAGCAACCGCGCGTAAAAGCTCGGCGTGGAATTGGCGCCCGAGGCGCCGGCGGTCATCTCCATCCTGGTGGCGTCGGCGAGCGTCTGGATCTGCGACGTATGCCAGATGATCAGCAGCCCGGTCTCGACCGACGGCGTGCCGAGCCAGTTGAGTTTGGTGGGATCGTAATCGGCCTCCTTCGTGCCGAGCAAAGGCTCGAACGGCGTGTTGTTCTGCACGCCGGCGAAGGTCAGGCCGTCGCGCGGCGCGGCTCTGGCGATATGGTTCGTGGCCACAATGCCGCCGGCTCCCGGCATATTGCGCACGACCACGTTCGGGTTGCCGGGAATGTGCTTGCCCATGTGGCGCGCCACGGCGCGCGACAACGCGTCATAGCCGCCGCCGGGCGAGGAACTGACGATCATGCCGACCGTCTTGCCCTTGTAGAAATCGAACACGCTCTGCGCGCGGGCGCCGGCGGACACGACAGCGAGCATGGCGGCGGCGCAGGCCAATCCACACAATCGCGTTGCCGAATACATGGCGCATCCCCTGCGAAATCCCGCGCCGATGCTTACGGGCGCCGGACAGGCGAGGCAAGCGCGGCGCCCATTCCCGACTTGTGTTATGAGGATTCTCCCCACAGCGAGACGCATCGACCATGACTTCTTCCCGCTATTATCCCGAACGCCCCTTTATCGCCGCCAGTTGCGCGGTGTTCCGCGACGGGAAAGTGCTGCTCGCGGCCCGCGCGGCGCCGCCCAACGACGCCTTCTACACCTTGCCCGGCGGCATGGTGGAAACCGGTGAAAAGCTCGAGGACGCGGCCCTGCGCGAACTGCGCGAGGAAACCGGCGTTCACGCGGAGCTGGTGGGTTTCACCGACTATGCGCAAGTCATCGCGCCCGACGATTCCGGCAAGGTGCGCGCGCATTTTGTAATCGTGTCCTTTGCGGGCAGGTGGATTTCGGGCGAGGGCGAACCAGGCGAGGAACTGCCTGCCATGGGCTGGTTCAGCCTTGCGGAGGCCGCCGCCATGACCTTGACGCCGGGCCTGCTGCCGATCCTGAAAAAGGGCCTTGCGATGGTCGAAGCCGACGCATGAAGAAGCAAAGCCTCAGAACCGGCGCCAGCTCGCGGTTTGCCGCCTGCCTCGCCGCGGCGCTGGCTTTGGCCTTGACTGTTTCCGGCGTGTTGGCCCAGCAACGCGCGCCCGCGCGGCCTTCCGAGCCGCCGCGCGTCGAGCCGCCGCCGCCCTATGAGCCGCAATTGCTGCGGCTGGCGGAACTGATGGGCGCGCTGGCGTTTTTGCGCGACCTTTGCGGCGCGCCCGACGGCGACAAATGGCGGGCGCGCATGAGCGCTTTGCTGGACGCCGAAGCCACGACGCAGGCCCGCAAGGAGCGTCTTGCCGGCGCCTATAACAAGGGCTTCAAGGGCTTCGAGGCGACTTATCGCACATGCACGCCCAACGCGGAGCTGGTGATTTCCCGCTATCTCGAAGAAGGCGCGCGCATCGCCCGCGACGTCGGCAACAGGTATGGCGGCGGTTAACCAGTTCTCCTGATATAGCCTGTGGAAATTAACCGTTTCGTAAGAGGAGGCTCGTGATTCGCCGTCAAGCGCCATATGTTGGGGGCACAATGATCCATGAGATGCACCCCGACCTCGACGAAGACAGCGGCTCCGACGACAGGCGCGCCGCGCTGGGCTTTGTGACGGAGGCTTTCGCCGAAGCCATCCTCTCGGGGCTGGAGGGCGACAGCTTTGCCCATGCCGCCATGTTCGCGGCCTTTCAGGAACTGGTCGGCTGTTACGGCGAGGATGCCGTGGCGGTTTTTGCCGAGCGCCTGCCGCTGCGCATTCGCCAGGGCGAATTCAGCGTCGCCCAGCGGCACTGAGCGCGGGCGCGCAAAGAAGCGTCCGGAACATTTGCATAACGCCGCTGGCCAGCTATTGAATCCTCTGCGATAGAAAGCCGGCGCGTTGGCGCGCGCCGACCCGGGGAGAGTTCATGCGCTATTTCAAATTCTGTGTCGCCGCGTTCACCGCGTTGCTGGCGCCTGTGCTGGATGCTGGCTCCGCCTTTGCCCAGGCGTGGCCCTCCAGGCCCATCCGCATCGTTGTGCCTTTTCCCGCCGGCGGCTCCGTCGATTCCATGGGCCGTGTGCTGGCGGCGCGCCTGCAGGAGCAGTTGAAGGTTCCTGTCGTCGTTGAAAACCGCGGCGGCGCGGGCGGCAATATCGGCGCCAATTTCGTGGCGAAATCGCCGCCCGACGGCTACACGTTTTTGCTCAACACCAACGGCCAGGCGATCAGCCCCTCCATCTACAAATCCTTGCCCTACGATTCCGACAAGGAGCTCGCGCGCGTCTCCGCGCTTACGGGCACCTCCACCGTCGTCGTCGTCAACAACAAGCTGCCGGCGAAAAATTTTCAGGAATTCGTCGCGCTGGCGAAGTCGAAACCCGGCGTGCTGAACTACGGTTCGACGGGCGTCGGCAACGCGCTCCACCTCACGATGGAACTGCTGATGATTGAAACCGGCATCAATCTGCAGATGGTGCCGTTCACCGGCGACGCGCCCTTGTTCAACACGCTGATCGCGGGCGAAATTCAGGCCGCGCTGGTGCCCACGACGACGGCGCGCGGCCATGTGGAATCGGGCGCCATGCGCGCCATCGCCATGACGACCGCCAAACGCGTCGCGAGTTGGCCCGACACGCCGACGATAGCCGAACAGGGCCTGCCGAATTTCGCGGTGTCCGGATGGCTCGGCCTCTTCACGCCCGCCGGCACGCCCGCCGACATCGTCAACGCTGTCGCGCGTGAATCGAAAGTGGCGATCGCTTCGCCCGAAATGCTGAAGGCGCTGGCCGCCTTGACCCTCGATCCGCTCGGCACGACGCCCGAGGAATTCGAGGCGATCTACAAGGCCGACCGCGAGAAGTTCCGCAAAATCATCGCCGACGCGAAAATTCCGCTCCAGGATTAGGCGCGCCGCGCGCGTCGTGCGCCGAAGAGGAGATACCCATGCGATTGAAGCGTATCGGCTTGTTTGTGGCGCTCGCGGCTTTGGCGGGCGCGCCGGCGCGCGCGCAGAGCTGGCCAACGAAGACCGTGACCATGGTCGTTCCCTATCTCGCCGGCGGCGCGACGGACGCGCTCGCCCGCGTGCTGGGCGCGAAATTGCAGGAGCAGCTGAAGGTTACCGTCATCATTGAGAACAAGGGCGGCGCCGGCGGCAATCTGGGGACGAGCGCCGTCGCGAAAGCCGCGCCCGACGGCTACACGATCCTGTTCAACATCAACGGACACGCGATCTCGCCGGCGATCTACAAGAGCCTTGCCTACGACGCCGACAAGGACTTCATCCGCGTCACGCAGCTTGTCTCGACGGCGTCCGTCCTTGTGGTCGATCCCAAACTGCCGGTGAAAACGCTGCCGGAATTCATCGCGCTCGCGAAGGCCAATCCCAACAAGTTCAACTACGGCTCGACGGGCGTCGGCAATTCGCTGCACTTGACGATGGAGCTCATCAAGAAGGAGACCGGAACCGACATCGAAATGGTGCCGTTCCGCGGCGACGCGCCTTTGTTCTCCGCGATGCTGGGCGGCGAATTGCAGGTCGCCGTCGTGCCGTTGATCTCCGCGCGCCCGCATATCGATTCAGGCTCCGTGCGCGTGCTCGGCGTCACCACCGCCAGACGCGTCGCGGCCTTGCCGGACGTGCCGACCATCGCGGAAGGCGGCCTGCCTGGCTTCGAACTCGCGGGCTGGATGGGGTTGTTTCTTCCCGCGGGCACGCCGCGCGCCGTCGTCGAGCGCCTGTGGCGTGAATCGAAGACCGCAATTGAATCGACGAGTCTCGCGCCCATGCTCGCCAATCTCGCGCTGACGCCCGTGGCTTCAAGCCCGGAGGAATTCGACAAGGTTTATTTCGCCGACCGCGAAAAGTTTCAGCGCATCGTCAAGGACGCGAGGATTCCGCTGCAGGATTGAAACCCGGAACCCGCCGGCAAGCCACTCGCCCGCGTCGTTCCTTTTCCGGAGATTCAGATAAATGTCGCGTCGCGCTTTCCTTGTCGTCGTTGCCTGCGGCGCGCTGCTGAGCGCGGCCGTCCCCCGCGCCGCGCTCGCGCAGGCCTGGCCCGGCAAAACCATCAAGATCGTCGTGCCCTTCGCGCCCGGCGGCGCCATCGACGTGATGGCGCGGCTGCTGGCGGCGAAAATGCAGGACTCCCTCAAGACGCCCGTCATCGTCGAGAACAAGGGCGGCGTCGGCGGCAATCTGGGAACCGACTACGTCGCCAAACAGCCGGCCGACGGCTACACGATTCTGTACAACACCAATGGCCAGGCGATCTCGCCGGCGACCTACAAGTCGCTGCCCTTCGATCCCTTCCGCGATTTTGTAGGGGTGACGCAGTTGTTTTCCTCCAACCTTTTGCTGGTCGCGAATCCCAAAGTGCCTGTTCAGACGTTTCAGCAATTTGTCGCGTTGGCGAAATCAAAACCCGGCGTGCTGAACTACGGCTCCTCGGGCGTCGGCAATCCGCTTCACCTCACCATGGAATTGCTGAAGCTGAAGGCCGGCATGGACATTCAGATGGTGCCCTACAAGAGCGACGGCGAAATCATCAACGCGCTGCTGACCGGCGACGTGCAGGCCGCGGTGGTTCCCGTCGTCACCGGCAAGGAACATGTTCTCGCCGGCGCCTTGCGCGGCCTCGCGGTGACGGCGGCGCGGCGCGCCAAC
>JANYDZ010000451.1 GCA_025363375.1 Hyphomicrobiales bacterium | reverse complement strand
GGTCGAGAATTTCGATCTGCGTCAGACCGGTATCTTGGAGTGCGCGAATGTCGGCAGCATTGAATGCCTCGGGCGCTTGCGTGAGCGATATCGAGGCCTGCACTATGGCTTTCTCCCGCGCTGTCGTGCCCGCAGTCTGCGGTTCATCAAACACCTGCTCCACCACATCGCTGCGCTTGGCCAGTTGCTCAGAAGGGCGGCGTGTTTCAGGTCGTCGGGATCACCTTTGCCTCGCATGACGGGCTTGATCCAAAAGCTGGCGGCGCATGCGATCTCAATCTTGCGACCGGACGCGGCATGCGCAACGGCAAACCGGTTTCCTTCATTGCCGCGCCGATCAAACTGGTCGATTGGTCTGATGAAAAAATGCCGAAGGAATGCGCCTTTTGACGCAGCCGCCCCTGAACATGGAGAGTTCAAGTGAATATCGACGCCATCAAGATAGGCAAGAACCCTCCCGACGACGTGAACGTCGTCATCGAGGTTCCCATCGGCGGCGAGCCTATCAAATACGAGATGGACAAGGCCTCGGGCGCGCTCTTCGTCGACCGGTTTCTCTACACCTCGATGCGCTATCCCGGGAACTATGGATTCATTCCTCACACGCTCTCGGGCGACGGCGATCCCTGCGATGTCATTGTCGCCAATACGCGGGCGCTGGTGCCGGGCGCGGTGATCAATTGCCGGATCGTCGGCGTGCTGTTGATGGAGGACGAGGCGGGCGGCGACGAAAAGCTTGTCGCGGTTCCTTCGCCAAAACTGACGCAGCGCTACGCCAATGTGCATAATTATTCGGATTTGCCTGAAATCACGATCAAGCAAATTCAACATTTCTTCGAGCATTACAAAGACCTCGAACCCGCCAAATGGGTGAAGGTGAAGGCGTGGGGCGACGCCCAACTGGCGCGCCAGATGGTGATGGAGGGGATTGAGCGGGCGCAGGCGAAGAAGGGGTAAGCCCTTTCGCCCCCGCCCAACGTCAGCTAGACTTAAGTCCAACGCGGCTGGCCGAAACTTGCGTTCGCGCTCCAAATCTTGCGTTCGCGCTAAAGGAGGAATTCATGTCGATCAAAATCATCAATCCCATCGAAGTCGCCAACGAAACGAAAAAGCGCACGGTGGTTATGAACACCCGCAAAATGCACGCCTGGGTTCACTATTACCCCAATCCCGGCGATCACGATGAAATGCATTGCCACAACGAGGACCAGGTTTTCACCTGTTTCTCCGGACAGTGCACCATGAGCTTCCCCGACGGAGGCAAGGCGGTTCTCGACCCCGGCATGGCCGCGCTGATTACCGGCGGTTCGTTTTACAAGCTGCTCAACAGCGGCGATGGTCCGATGATCATGATGGGCCACCGCTCAGGCAATCAGGACAATGTCGCGATCATCGATTACGAGACCCGCAAGGACATTCGCGACAAGGTGAAAATCACTTCGCGCGGCGGGCAAGAGGTCGAATTTCCGGCGTGAGCGGCGCGCTGCGGCGGCAAACAACAAGCAAGCGCCGCTGCGCGGCCGCGGGGCGACGCTTATAGCATTTGGAGGAGCGCATGTTCTCGAAACTCAATCACCTCGCCATCACGACGGATCATTACGCGGCCGTCGGCATGTTTTATCGCGCGGTCTTCGGAATGAAGTCCTCCGGCGACACGGCGCGGGAGCTGTCGGCGATATCCGTCGGCGACGGCTATGTGGGCATGACCATCATTCCGCGCCGGGGCGGCCGCAAGGCGGGGCTCGACCATTTTGGCGTCGAGGTGAAGGACCTCGAACTCGTGAAGGAGCGCTGCGCGAAAAAATATCCCGATATCGAGATTGTCAAGCGTCCGGGCAACCGGCCATTTACAAGTTACGGCATCCACGATCCCGCCGGGAACTATTTCGACCTGGGGCAGCCGCGCGACAAAAACCGCGCCGATGTCTACGCCATGGACGGTTGGAAGCAGGACAATACGGTCAGTCATTTCGCCATGCGGGTGCGCGATGCCGAACGCGTCGCCGGTTTCTACCACGACGTGTTCGAGCTTGAGCCCAGGAACACGCCGAATGAGGAGGGCGGCTTTCAGTTCACCGACGGGCGTATCACCATGATGATCCTGCCGTGGAGGATTTCCTCCTTCAACGGCGCGGGCATCGAGCAGCCTGGCATGGATCATTTCGGCTTTCGCGTGCCGAGCCTCGATAAATTCAAGGCGCATCTCGCCGATGTCGTGAAGCAGAATCTCCAACTGACTCCCAAGCCGCTCGATTTCGACGACGAAGGCGTCGCGCGCGTAAAACTCTTCGCCAAATGCCCCTATGGCGAATATCATCTCGCCGATCCCGACGGCACGCTTGTCGACGTGGCGGAAGATCACTGATGCGGGGCGCGGCGCGGCTTGCCGCCTTCGCGCTCGCCTTGCTGACGTCGGTTTTGTGCGCGCGCGCGCAACAAGACGCGCGCAAATTCTACCAGGGCAAGCAATTGCAGTTCGCCACGATGGGCTCGCCCGGCGGCGGGTATGACGCCTATATCCGCCTGATCGGCGCGCATCTGGAAAAGCGGCTCGGCGTTCGAGCCATTCCGGTGAACGAGCCGGGCGCGGGCGGGCTGATCATCATGAGCCGGTTGCAGATCGCGCGTCCCGACGGATTGACGATTCTGCTGGTGGGCGGCGAGGCCATCGCCGCCGCGCAATTGTTCGAGGAGCCCGGCGTCAATTTCGACATGGGCAAGCAGGTTTTTCTGGCGCGCGTGAGCGCCGAAAGCAAAGTCGTGCTGCTGGGGCCAAAGTCGCCCTACAAGAGCATTGCCGAAATGATCGCGTCCGACAAGCCGGTGCTCTGGGCGGGTTCCGGCAAGACCGACGGCAATACGGATTTTTCCGCGATCCTGTCGCAAGCCACCGGCATGAAGTCGAAAATGATCATCGGCTACAAGGGCACGGGCGGGATGACGCTCGCCATGGAGACCGGCGAGGTCGATGGCCGCGTGATCTCCGATGAATCCGCCACATTGTTCGGCGCCTCCAGCGGCATGCGCGTCGTCACAACCCTGGCGCGGCGAAGGGCGGCGCAATTTCCCGATGCGCCCGCGATTTTCGAAGCCGCGAAGATGAGCGCTTCGGGCGAAAAGTACATGGACTGGCGCGCCGATCTGGCGGCGCTCGGGCGCATCATCTTGGCGCCGCCTGATACGCCGGCGGACCGTGTTGAGTTGCTGCGCGCAACGCTGGCCGAGATATTGACCGATCCGGCGTTTCTTGCGGAAACGAAAAAGGTTGGATTGTCCGTTACCTATGGCGACAGCGCAGTGGTTGGCGCCATGGTGCGCAAGGTGATG
>JANYDZ010000670.1 GCA_025363375.1 Hyphomicrobiales bacterium | reverse complement strand
CCGCCATCTCGCATGCTATGTAACGCGCGACAGGCGACCTTCGCGCCGATCTTGATCAACGTTTGGCGAAACGACGTCCGCGCGCCGGGATTACGGGCTCGGGCCTGGGGAACAGCATTGTCAGACTTTCCGCCCCTTTCCCCGTCCCGCCTCTCCCCAAAGCGTTCTGGTCAATTGCTTTATAAAATCGCGCTGAAGCTTCTCCGCGCGCCTTTTCCGCCGCCGTTTGGGCACCGACACTTGAGCCTCGGCGCGCATCGCCCCGCGCGCATTTTGCATGAGTTGCGCGGGAAGGCGCGCGGCAAAAAGACAAACGGCGCGACAAGACGGAACGCGCGAAAAATCGCGCGGTCGCACCAGCCGAAATTTGCGCGAGCCTTTGCGCCTGCGGCGTGCGGCGCGAGGGAGCGGGGAGCGCTTCCGGCGCCGGGACGGGCCGCTTCGGTGCGGCGGTCCCAACTGCGGAAAAACCATATAGGCTTTAAATGCTCCAGGAAGCCCACTGACAGCTATAATTCCTATATATGAAGGGGGATAGCGTAAATAATCTCAACACCCTTCACTGGCCTTCCTGGCCCCGGCAAATTCCATTCCGGCGCTGGCCCAGTCCTATCTCGCCCCTGTGACGTCCCGTAACGTCGCGAGCACGCCGGGCTTCACTCCCGCCAGCGACTGAAAGATTGCCGCGCCGCGCAACGGGGCGACGAAACTGTAGGCGATGCCGGTCTGTTCGATGGATTGTTTAATAAAATCAGGGTCATGGGCGGCGGCCTGATAGGCGCGGCGCAGGTCCTCGACCGCCTGCGGCGGGGTTCCCTGCGGAGCGAAACCCACAAAGGTCATTTCGCCGATCTGGTTTGTCAGCCAGTTCAGCGCGTCCCACATGGGTCCACCGGGCATTTTGCCGCGCACTTGCCTGTAAAGATCTGGAAAGGCTGGCATTTCCGTGATGGTGGCCATTGCCTCGACGGCGCCGTTGTCGTCCACCGGCACGAGATAGGCGATGCCCCTGCCCTCGCCCGAGGCGATAAAACCCGCCGTGCGCCCGCGAAACGTGGTGATGCTCGTCGAATTCAACTGCACTTCGCCGCGCTGCATGGCGACGAAAACATCATTGCCGCCGCGATAACCGACGACGCGCCGGTTCGGCACGCCCAGCACATTGAGCGCGAGATGCGGCAGCAGGCCCGAAACATCCGTCGGATTCAGCGCGCCGACCACGATTTCAGGCGCGCGCGCGATATCGGCGGGCTGTTTCATGCCGCCGGGAACCATGTCGGCGCGGCCATAGATGACGCGCACATCGCCGGTTGCGCCCAGAAACGCGAAATTCTCGTAACGCGCCTGCAATCCCGGCGCTTCCAGCGCCTGCGCCAGCGGATCCCAGGGGCCGTAAAGGATTGTCAGGCCATCGGGTTTTGCCCGCTGCGCCAGAAAATTGGTGGCGACGAGGCCGCCGCCGCCCGGCATGTTCTGCACGAGAATTGCGGGATTTCCGGGCAGGTGCCTGCGCAGGAACTGGGCAAAGTTCCGCGCGAAAAGATCGACGGTGCCGCCGCTTTCAAGGCCGACCAGGATGGTCAGGGTCTTGCCCCTGTAGAAGGGCTCGACGGGTTGCGCGCGGGCGCACAGCGGCGCCGCGAGCAGCGCCAGGGCGACGAGAACTGGTTTTGGCATATGCATTTCCGGCGAAAACCTCACCTGGAAGTGTGGCCCGGCGCGGCGTATTTGGCAATTGCGCCCGGCGCGCTCACCCGCGCCGGGCCGCCCGCCAGAGCGCCCATTGGGCCCGCCATTGCGGCAGGGCGACGACGGTTTTGAAGGGGTCGTAGCCCGATCGTTCCATGCGTTTCAGCAGGGGCTCGACCAGCGCCAGCGGCAGCAACGCGGCGCGCGAATCGCGCGTCGTCGCGGGCGCCTCCCGCGCGAACTCGCGCAAATGTCGACGCGAAATCTCGCGCAATTCGGCAAGGACACTGCGCAATTCCGGCGTCGTTTTCCCGCGAAAATATCGGAACGCGCGACGCCGCGACGCGCCAGGATTTCTTCCGGCAGATAAATCTGCCCGCGCGCCGCATGCCAGGGCAAGGCGCGCAACAGGCCGGTCAGGGCATAGGCGATTCCGGCATGGCCGCAGGCCGCCGCGCCGCCGGGGTCGCGGCCCCCGGCCAGAATCAGACCCGCCAGCCGGAACAGGGCCGAGCAGGTCTCGCCGCAATAGCCCTCAAGCTGGCGCAGGCCGGGCATGGGATCGTCGTACAGATCGAAGGTCCGGGCGTCGACCAGATTGGTCAGGGCGACGCGGGGCAATCTGAACCTGACGATCGTGTCGAGGATCGCGCTTGCGACCGGGTGGGCCGAAATATCGCCGCGCGGCTCGCCTTCCAGCGCATCGCGCCACCATTGATAGCGGATTTCGCCGGGTCGGGGATCGCTGACGACATCGCGGATGCGCGCGACATCGAGGCTGAAGGCGTAGAGCGCGTGCAGATGCGGACGTTTGTCGAAAGGCGCGAACAGGCAGGCGAGCCAGCGGTCGCGGTCGTACTGGCGCAACAGCTCTTCGCAATATGTGTAGGCGTCGGCCAGACGCGGGTCGGCGGGAAGTGGTTCGAAAGGATCATGCATCAGGGCACGGCCAGAAAGGCGGCGGCGACGCGTCGGCGCTCGCCGAGCAGAATGTTGTAGGTGGCGATGGCGGCAGCGGTCGCCATGGGGTCAAAGCGGATTTTCGCCGCGCGCAGTTGATCCCGCAAGGCGGGCGCCAGCCGAACGAGTTCGGCGCCGGTGCCCACGATGAGCAATTCGACCGCGCCTGCGGGCTCGGCAAAGAGCGGCGCCAGGGCATCCGCCGTGATATCGGCGGGCGCCGCCGCCGCCCAGGCGCGCACCCCCGAAGGCAGCGCCAGAATGGAGCCGCGATGCGACATATCGGCAAAGCGAAAGCCGTGCGAGCCGAAGGATTCGATGAGGTGTCGGCCGGGAACGAAGCCGCCGTGTTGGGGCGCGGGCGAATGTGACATGGCGCGATGATAATGGGTTGAGGCGCGCCAGGGAACAGAGCCGATCGGGGCTAATTTTTTCTGTTTGGACTTTATCTGTTCGAAGTCGTTAAATGCCATGCCGAGCGTCTTATCAGGTTTCGGATGCGCCCTTTGAAGCATTTCCTGATGCCGTTGGAGGGATTATGGAACCCACAATACTGTTTGCGCAGACAAGAAATACGGT
>JANYDZ010000631.1 GCA_025363375.1 Hyphomicrobiales bacterium | reverse complement strand
CCCGACTTTCGGGCGGCGTCGGCACCCTGGGGCATCGCCGCCCTTCGCCGCCGCGCCGTCGGCTTTTTCAAAACGGCGGAAGGGGCGGGCGAGGGCGGTTTTCCGCCCTCTTGTTGTTGCATGACTTGTCTCGTTGCATGACTTGTCGCGTCATTGCGAGCGCGCCGCGGCTCGCCAACCTGCCCGCGCGTCCGCACAAGGGCGAACGCTGGCGCGGGCTTGTCAAAAGCCGTCGGTCGCGCGAGATTTGCGTTCGCAGCGGGGGGATTGCCGGATGACGACAGACGCGCGGCGCTTCAAATTCGCAAGGTGGGCGGCGGTCGCGGCGGCGCTTTTGCCGTTGCCGGGCGCCGCGGCCGACGACGTGTGGGCGTTGTTGCGAAAGCCCGGCCACATGGCGTTGCTGCGATACGCCATCGCGCCGGGCAGCATGCCGGAATCCAACGACATGGACTTCAAAAACTGCGCGATCCAGCGCAATCTCGACGATGAGGGACGCGCGCAGGCGGCGCGCCTCGGCGACGCGTTCCGCGCGCACGGCGTCAAGCGCGTCCGCTTCACATCGAGCCAATATTGCCGCGCGGTCGACACCGCGAAGCTGATGAAGCTCGGCCCCGTGACGCAATTGCCGGCGCTCAACCAGACGTTTCTGATTGATCCCTCGGGCATGCGTGAAGCCGGCGCCAGGGCTGTCGCCTATATGAAAACGATCAAGCCGGGGCCGCCCGCCGTGATTGTGACGCATGTCACAAACATCCAGTCGATCGCCGACGTGAGTCTGGCGTCCGGCGAGATGGCAATCGTGCATTTCGACGCCGCCGGGAAAGTCGTTGTCGACGGGCGCGTGCCGCCGCCCTGAGCCGCAAACGCCGCCGCCGGGTCTCAGGATATCGCCAGAGCGCGCGCCGACACTCTCCCGCGGCGCGTGATCCGGGCGCCGGCGCTTCGCGCGCCGACCGCGCGTTATATCGATGAGTTGCGCGAGAAATCATGCGGGAATTGCGCCATGCGGCGCGCGTCAGGCAAGGCCACGCTCAAGGTCGCTGTCGGGCGCGTGTTGCCGCGGAAATGCCGTATGGGCTTTAAACCCCTTCAGAGGGCCCTACACGGACAATATTCTTTTAAGCTAGACCCCTAGCGGAAATGTTTCGTATGTCCTTCCTTGCGCTTCCTGGGCCCGGCAAAGGCCATCTCACGGCTCCAGCGCCATCTCCCGCAGCTTCGCCTTCGAAACCTTGCCGAAACCCACCAGCGGCAGCGCTTCCACCAGCCGCACTTCGCGCGGGATTTTGAATTTCGCCAGTTCCTCGCGACAGCGCGCCAGAATTGCGGCCGGCACGGCTTGCGCGTCCTGCGGCGAAAGGTCTTGTTTCGTCACGACAAAAGCCACGGGAATCTCGCCGTAGCCGGCGTCGGGCTTGGCTACGACGGCGCATTCCTTCACCCCGGGCGTGCGCGCGATGACCGCCTCGATTTCCGAGGCGGAGACCCCTTCGCCGCCGACTTTCAGCACATCCTTGATGCGGTCGCCGAATTGCAGCCAGCCGTCCTCGCGCAGGATTACCCGGTCGCCGGTGCGAAAAAATCCATCTTCGTCAAAGGCTTCGAGCGTCGCTTGCGCGTCGCCGTCGTATTCGCGAAAAATCGAGAGGCCGCGCGCCGCGCCCACCAGCAGGTGGCCGGAACCGCCAGGTTCGACCTGACTGTTGTTTTCATCGACGACGCGGATGCGGTAGCCGGCGCCGGGGCGGCCCATGACGCCGGGCGGCGCGTCGAATCCGCTTTCGCACACAATGGCCTGGGTCAACACTTCGGTCATGCCCCAGCCCGCGACGAAATCGAGGCCGAATTTTCGCGCCAGGGCGGGATCGTGGCGCGCCGTGATCCATTTGCGCATGGAATGCGGCGGAATTTCAGCCGCCGCCAGCGCATTTTGCGTGAAAAACACCTGACTGCCCACGGTGGCGCGAAATTCCCGCGCGAGCGGCCAGTAGCGGCTGGCCGAGAAGCGCGGTTGCAACACGATGGTTGCGCCCGCCCACAGGGTGGAAAGCGCGCACCAGGAGAGGCCGACGACGTGGTACATCGGCAGGAAAATCAGCGAAATATCGTCTTCGCGCATGTTCTGCTGCATGGCGTTGACGCGCGCGCCCCACAGCACGTTGGCGTGCGTCCACACAACGCCCTTGGGGCGCGAGGTGGTGCCCGTCGTGAACATGATGGAGGCCGGCGCGAAAGGGTCCGGCGCGCGTTGCGGGAGCGGCTCGCCCGTCAGAGCGGCGAACGAGTCGGCTGCAGAAGGCCGCGCGGCGTGCGGCGCCGGCGCTCCCGCGTCGTCTTCGGTCACCGCCAGCCATCGCAAACCCTTGCAATGCCGCGCGACCATTGCGCCGAATTTCGGCTGGGTGATCGCGCCAACCGCGCCGGTCGAACCGGCGAACCAGTCGAGTTCCGGGCCTGCCGCCAGGGCGTTTGTGCCGACGCAAACCGCGCCGAGCCACGCGCAGGCGAAACGCGCGATCAGCATTTCAGGGCAGTTTTCCAGATGCGCCAGCACGCGGTCGCCGGGCTTCACGCCGCGCGCGGCAAGACCGCCTGCGACGCGCCGCGCGGCGTCGAGAAATTGCGCGTAGGACCAGGCGCGGCGGGGCCCCTCGGGCGGCGCGAAAATCAGCAGCGGATGGTCGGCGCGCCGGCGCGCCAGCGACGCCAGCCACGAGGCGATGTCCATGCCGGCGAATGGCGATGCCATATTTTCGTGGGAAATCAGCGTCATTCAGCGCCTGGGCCAGCTAAAATCGTCGGCGCGTCCAGGCCGCGCGTCGAGGGGGCGGCCCTGCACCAGCACGCGGTCGAGCAGAGCCTGCGAATCGTCGGTCGGATTGGCGCGGTTCGTCCGGCCCGCCAATTGCCCTCCCGGCGAAACAGCCGGCGCTGTCAGCGCCGTCACGACGCCTTCGGCGGGCTTGACTGGAATAACGACTTGCGGCGGCTCTTGCGGCGCGGGCAGCAAAACGAGAGCCTCCGAGGAGCCGCGCGCGGGCGGCAGGGGTATTCCAGGCGTGGATTCCGTTGTCGCGGGCGCCTGTTGCGGCGGCGCCACCGCGATTTCGAGATCGACCTGCGGGCGCGCGGCCGCCATCGCGCGGCGAATTTCGGCTTCCAGAAAATAGGCCAGCTTGCGGGCGCCCGGTTTGGTGAAATGTACGCCGTCGCCGGAGCGTAATTTCTGCAATTGCCCGTTCACGTCGGGTCCGTAGGCCGCGTATTGGCCGCGGTCGTCGAGAAAGGGGTCCCATGAATCGATGAAAGCCGCGCCGGTCTTGCCCGCGCGCTCTTTGAAAATCTCGTTGAACGCGGCCATGTCGGCGGAAAACCGGTCGTTTTTCATGACCGGAAGGCCAACCCAGAGGACGGGAATTTTCTTTTCGCGAAAGATTTGCGCGACGGCTTCGGCGCGGTCGCCATAGGCCTGGTTCCAGCGCTGCGAGCGCAATTCGACCGAAGCGCCGGCGTCGCGCAAAGCCTGGCGGTCGTTGCTGCCGATCATCATGACGACAAGGTTGAATTTTTCCGCGCCCGCGGCGAGATCGCGCGCGCCCTTCACCCAGTCGAAATAATCGTCGCGCACGAGGCCGGTGTTTTCCCGCGCCCTGCGCAGCACCGAAATTTCCGGATTGTCGGCGAAGGCCTCGGTCAGGCCGACGCCGAGCAACATGCCGAGACTGTCGCCAATGACGGCGATGGTGAAGGCCGGTTCGGCGGGTTTGGCGGCGACGGGTTTGGGCGGCGTCGCCGCGTCGGCCGCGACGGGCGCGGTGGGATCGGACGGCGCATCGCCGACCTGCGCGGGCGGGTTTTCGGGCTCGGGCCCGGGAACCGGCGCGACAACGCGCGGCGCGCGCTGCGGCGCGTCGCGCGCGAGTTTGCGCGGCGGCGCGGCGCGGCGCAGCAGTTCCGGGCGCTGCACCACCGTCGGGAGAGCTTGCTGGCGGAGCAGTTGCATTCGTTGGCGGTCGGCGCGGAAAAACGCCGCGGGATTGTCCTCCTGGGCGTCAACGGAGGGGCCGCATGTGGCGAAAACAAACAGCGCGGCGAACAGCAGCTTAAAGGCGCCGGCGAGGCGCGTCGGGAGGCTCGGGTTCCGCGTCGGGGCCTGCGTTCCGGCGTTGCGCTCGCGGTGCGTCTTCATAGGGCTGAATATAACACGTCGCCGGTGGTTCGCCAGAGGCTTGTCTCGCGGAGGCTTGTCTCGTGGAGGCCCGGTCAGGGCCGTTCAGCGGAGCGCGGCAAAGCTGCCGCTTTCGGGAGATTCGCGCGATTGCGCCTGCGGTTGCCAGCCCGCACAGGCGAAAAAGGCCAGCGCGCCGAACAAAGTCGCCGTTGCCCGGAAAGTCAGACCGGCCGATGTGAAGGAAACGCGTTTTCCAATGGGTGGAAGGGCCGGCGCGCGGCGACAGGGCAGGGTGAACTGATCCATGGAATTTCCTCCCGGGCAGGAGAGCGAACGGACGGCGTGCGCGCAGATTGCAATCGCACAGGTTAACGTTTCGTTAGCCATAAAGGCATTTTTTGAAGGCGGGCCTGGAATTGGCGAATTCAAGCTGGAAGCATTAGGGTCCAGACCCATAAAAATGTTGGCCTGATCAGGGCGATGTGATTCACGGCTTCCGAAAGGAAGCGCAAATGAATCGAGATCAATTCTGGCTGACGGACGACCAGTTTTCGCGGATTGCGCCGTATCTGCCGTCAGACACGCGTCGGACTCGAATGCCATCCGTCATCAGATCGAAGAGCGCGGCGCGCTGCCGAACATTCCGCCCAAGGCCAATCGCAAATGGAAAAACTGCTTCTCGCCGTTCC
>JANYDZ010000625.1 GCA_025363375.1 Hyphomicrobiales bacterium | reverse complement strand
GAAATTCCCGCCCGCGGCGAAAAGTTTCGATCATGTTCCAGCTCGTAGTTTCAATTCAGCGCCGCCCCTTGCGCGCGCAGAATATTCTTCGCGCGTTCGACGATGTCGCGCGGGGTCGCGTAAATGTCCTTGATCAGCGCGTCCATTTGCGCGCCGGTGAGCGGCGCGACCTCGGCCTGCATGGCTTTGGCGTCGGCGATGTAAACGGGATCGCTCATCGTCCTGATGTAGGCGTCGCGCAAAGCGGCGGCGCGCTCGGGCGGAACGCCGCCGGGCGCAAAAACCGGAAAACCGATCTCGGCGCGCATGGCGAAGAGATCGAGAAGCGCTCGGTCGGCGTCGGTTTTCGCGAGGTCGCGCGCGTTCGGCACGTCGGGCATTTCCGGGTGTTTGCGCAACGTGTGCTGCAGGATGACGTTGCCGCGCTTGTCCCGCCACCAATCCTCGTGCGTGCCGCGCATGGCGCCGACGGACCAGCCGGAGCGCCCGTCGACCTCGCGCCGCTCCATGGCGAGATTCATGTCGCCGCCGCCGGCATAGCCGATGACGACCTTGAATTTCGTGCCGAGCGTCTCGTTGTAGATATAGGGCATGGTGTTGCTGTCGGCGCCGCCGCCGGCGGAGGCGAGAATGACCTCGTCGCGCGTTGCCTGCTCGATGGTCTTCACCTTTGCCTCGTGCCAGAGCACGGTGATCGTCGTCTCCGGCGCGCGCGTGCCTACAAAGGTCAGTTTCGTCGGATCATAGGCCGCGTCGGGATAGCCAAGCAGAGGCATCATCATGGTGCCGCGCTGCACGATGCCCATGGCGAGGCCGTCCTTCGGCGCGACGTTGGCGAGATATTGCACGGCTTTGAGCGAGCCCGCGCCGGGCATGTTCTGGACGACGACGGCGGGATTTCCGGGGATGTATTTTCCCATGGTCCGTTGCAGCGCGCGCGCGTCGTTGTCGTGCTGGTCTGGCGGGTTCATGCCGACGACGATGGTGATGGTTTTGCCCTTGTAAAAATCCTCGACGGCGTCGGCGCGCGCGGCGTTCGCGGCGAAAAAAGCGACAAGAACGAGACTCGCGGGCGCTTTCATCGCCGCTTTCCCGCGCTCAATTTTTGTACGAAGGATAGAGCTCGTCCGCCAGCGCCATCAGCGCCGGCCAGTCGCGCTGGCCCAAAGGCTTGTTGCCCTTGTGAAATGTTTGGGCGCTCTTCTCGAGGACTTCCTCGGGCGCGATGGAATAGGGCATGTTGGAGGCCAGAACCTGCATCTGCGTCCGACAGCTTTTCTCAAGGTGATACATGAGATGAAACGCTTCGCCGCAATTGACGCCGGCGGTCAGCAGGCCGTGATTGCGCATAATCATCACCTTGTGCGGCCCGAGGTCATTCACAATGCGCTCGCGCTCCTCGAGATCGCGCGATACGCCCTCGTGGTCGTGATAGGCGACGCGCTTGTAATAGCGCAGCGATCCCTGATTGAGCGGCAGCAGTCCGCAGTCGAGCGCCGACACGGCTTGACCCGAAACGGTGTGCGTGTGAAGCACGCAATGAAGATCCATCCGCGCCATGTGGATGGCGGAGTGGATGACAAAGCCCGCTTCGTTCACTTCATAGGGGCTTTCCTCCAGCATCTTGCCGTCGACGTCGATCTTTATCAGCGACGAAGCCGTGATCTGTTCGTAGAGAAAGCCGTAGGGGTTGATGAGAAACTGGTCCGTCGCGCCGGGCACGCGTAAAGATATGTGATTGTTGACGAGATGCGTCCAGCCCTCGCGCGCGACGAGCCTATAGGCGGCGGCGAGTTCGCAGCGCGCGTTCCATTCGGCGTCGCTCACGCGGCCCTTCTTCGACTCGATGGATTTCAGCATGGTTTCCCCCGCGGGATGATTTGTCGCGGCCATTCTGGCACGCCGCGCGGCGGACGCAAGCCGCGCTTCGGACAGCCGCGCTTCGGGCGCGTTCAATCGAACAGGTTGAGATCGACCGCGTCGCCCATGCGCAGATAGCCGGCGTCGCTGGGGTGGAGATGATCGCCGCAATCCCAATTCGGCAAAAGTTTGGTCGGGTTTTCGGGATCGCGCAGCGCCTTGTCGAAATCGATGACCGCGTCGAAGATTTCGCCCTTGCGGATCCAGTCGTTGACGGCCTGGCGCACTTTTTCGCGCGCCGGAGTCCAGCATCCCGGCACGAAAGTTTCGTTCTCGTAGGGCAGGAGCGTGCCGATACAAGCCTTCAACCCACCGGCCTTGGCGCGCAGCCCGAGTTGCTTCATTCCGGCGATCATCGCGGGCGCGTTGGCCTCCTGGTGGGCGATGCCGCGGCGGTTGCGCAGATCGTTCGTGCCGAGCAGCAGGATCAGGTGTGTCGCGCCGGGTTGCGCCAGCACGTCGCGGTCGAAGCGTTTCTGGCCGTTGTCGGCTTGCACATCGTGGCAAATGCGGTTGCCGCCGATGCCCTGGTTCATCACACCGGCAAACTGCGGCCCGCGCTGCGCGACGAGGCGGCGGGCGAGCTGATCGGGCCAGCGGCAGTTGGCGTCGGGCGTCGAGATGTTGGCGTCTGTGAGACTGTCGCCCAGGGCCACGATTCCGCGCGTTGACGCGGGAGTCGCGACCTCGACGCAGGTGGTGAAATACCAGGATTCGACAGGTTCGCCGACGGGCATGTCCGCGGCGGCGCTGAAGTCGCCTGTCGGCGAGAGGTAGCTGGTCTGGCGCGCGCCCTTGTGACCCGAAATCTCTTGCGTCGGGTAGGGCATGTAGAGGGTGACGGCGATATCGGCCAGCGCCGGCAGGTCGAGTTCGACGGGATCGCTGAGGATCAACGCGCCCGCCGCGACGGTGGCGTGCGCCTCGCCGCCAAAGGTGAGTTTTCTCGAACTGTCTTGATGAATGGCGGCGCCGCCGCCTTTGCGCAGTGCGATGGAGGCCGAGGCGACGGAGATCGGGCCTGTTCCATGGGCGTTGGAGAGACGTATCCTCGCGGTTTTCCCGGCGATGGAGGCGCGCATGCACATGCGCAACGTGCGGTTTTCAAACGCCGCGCCATCGACAGCGGCGGAGGCGGTCGTCCAGGTTCCGGTCCAGTGCATGGGGCGTGTATCCTTGCAAAGAAAGCGACAAGGTCGGCGGGACGCGGGTGTCTTGTCAATTCGGGGGCACCGCCTTCGGCTCCGCCGCCGCCAGATAAAAAGCGATCGTGCCGATCACCGTGAATCCAAACAGAATCCAGATGACGTTGTCATAGCTGCCGAACCAGTCGCGCGCGAAAGCGATGGCGACCGGCGACATTGTGCGCGGCACGATGGCGACGCTCGCCAGCGCGCCGGTGATCGCGCCATAGCCGCGCACGCCGAAAATCTCCGCGACACTGGTCTGGCGCACCACCATGAGTACGCCCGCCGCCATGCCGAAAGTGAAGGAATAGGCGGCGAATCCCCAGAGACTGTCGCCGCTTGTGAGCGCCAGTATCAGCGTGCCAAGCGCGAAGACGGGAAAAGCGATGCGTCCCGTGACGAGGCCGGAATTGCCGGGCACGAAATAGAACATGGCGAGACGACCGATCACCGCCGCTGGTCCATTGAGGGCAATCAGCGAAACGGCTGTTTCAAGGCTCAGGCCGCGCTCTTGCATGAGGGGCAGGATATGCACCGAGACGCTCATGGAGGTGAACCAGTGAACGCTGCAGGCGATGGCGAGCAGCCAGAAGGCGCTCCGTTTCATGGCCGCCGGAACAGGCGATGGCTCATTCGGCGAACGTTTGCGCGCCTCTCCGCTCATGCTGCCGCGCGTGCCGCGCATCACCATAAAGTTGATGAGCGCCGGGCCGCAGAATTGCAGCGCGGCCTGAAACATCAGCGCCTGGCGCCAGCCCATGTTCAGCAACAACACGCTGGCGGCGGGGATGGCGATGGTTGAGGCCAGCGATGAGAAGAACGAGAGATAGGCGATGCCGCGCCGATAATCGCGCACATTGGCGGCGACCACAGCGGATTGCGTGTTGCCAAGCGAGCATGCCATGGCGAGGCCGATGACCGCCCAGATGGCGTAGAAAAACACGAGATCGTTCACCTGCGACCACAGGCCAACCATCGCCGCCCCCAGAGCCGCGCCCAGGGTCATGATCACACGGCCGCCGTGCTCATCGACCCAGCGGCCAACGGGAAAGGCGACAAGATCGGCGGTGACGAGGCCGATGGTCAGCGCCCAGTTGAGATCGGTCACCGACCAGCCGAGCTCCTGCTGCATCGGCTTCATGTAAACCGGGAAGCAATGATAGAGAGCGCCCCAGCCTATCATCTGGCTAATTGTCAGGCCCCAGATCAAAGGCCCGTTCGCCTTGAAGGCGCGCGAGCCGGGGATTGGTTGGGCGGAATCGGTCATTGTTTCGCGAGTAATACCGCGCCTTTGCTCGGCACGCCATGCCAGCGCTTTTTATCTCGTGGCTTGTCGCATTGTTGGCGCCCGAGAGCAATTTACCAAACCGCGGCGAGCGCGTGGACGACCCGTCCAACGCTTGCCGCGATTGTCGCCACTCAGCGTCACGATTCCCGGCGCGAACCTCTCCCTCAAATCCGCTCGGGAAACCGCACGATGAAATTGTCCCGGTTGGGCATTTTCACTTTTGGCAGGCTCGCAGCGTCCATCGTCTCATTCTCGCCAATGAGTTTGTTGCCGGCGAGAATGAAGGCGCTGAGCGCATAGACTTCCGTGTTGCTGAGCGAACCCGGCGCGTTGAAGGGCATGGCCCTGCGCGTGAAGTCGAACAGCACCGTCGCGTAAGGCCAGAAATTGGCGATCGTCTTGCCGCCATCGAGTGAAGCGCGCGGCGGTCCGCCGACGAGCGCGCCGGCGATGCCGCCTTGCCCTTTGTCGCCGTGGCACAGCGCGCATTTTTCCGTGAAGATGGCGGCGCCCTGCGCGGGCGTGCCGCCGCCGGGCGGCAATCCCGTTCC
The DNA here is from genome assembly GCA_025363375.1 of Hyphomicrobiales bacterium. GTDB lineage: Bacteria > Pseudomonadota > Alphaproteobacteria > Rhizobiales > Beijerinckiaceae > Terripilifer. The sequence goes on along the minus strand of JANYDZ010000625.1, from coordinate 16,960 downwards.
GTCGGGCATGATGCTGATGTCCCAGGGCGCGAGGTCCTCGAGCGAAATGGGCTTGCCAAGGCCAGGCGAGAGGCCGGGCGCCGGAGTCGGAGCTTGCGCCAGCGCGGCGCCGCAGGTCAGCGAGAGCAAGAGCATTGCGGCGCGCGCCGCGCGATCATGCGTAAACATGTTTCACCTCTCCATTGGCGCCGACGGCCCAGCTCGTAATCGAATTGAAATGCTGGCTGGGGAAGGCGAGCACGGAGGGCGGTTTCGATGTCTGACCGCGCTGCGCGACGAAGGCTTCGCGCAGCGGCTGCACGTTGCCGCCTTCGTCCCAGGCGCGGCTCTGCAACACGGCGGGCCCGCCGTTCCATCGCCACGGCATTCGAAATCGCGTGAAGGCCTTTGGCAGGACGGGATCTTGCAGCGCCGCCAGTCCCCAGCTTTGCCCGCCATCGGCGGAGACCATGACTTTGGCGATCCGCCCGGTGCCGGAATAGGCGACGCCGGTGATCTCGTGGACACCGGGCTCCTTCAGGGCCTGTCCGTGCGAGGGCGATGAGATGAAGGACTTCACTTCCTGCAGGAAATAGAAGCGATAGGCCTGACCGTTGGGCAGAATTTGCGAATAGGTCCGCGCCTCGTAGTAGCTGAGCTGCGGCTCGTTGGCGATCTTGATGCGGCGCAGATATTTGACGTTCATGTTGCCCTCGAAACCGGGCAGCCAAAGGCGCATGGGATAGCCTTGTCCCGGCTGGATGCGCTCGCCGTTTTGATAAAGCGCAACCATCGCGTCATCGAGCCCCTTGGAGAGGGGCACGCTGCGCGACAGACGCGGCGAATCCGCGCCCTCCGCGATCATCCATTTGGCTTTCAGATCGACGCCGGCCTCCTCCAGCAACGCCGCCAGCGGCACGCCCGTCCATTCCGAGCAGGAGGCGAGGCCATGGATTGCCTGCACGCTTTCCTGCAGCGGCTCGTTTGAAAACAAAGGCGCGCTGTTGCCGCCGCATTCGACGAAACCGATACGCGAGACCATGGGGTAACGTTCGAGCGCGTCGAGCGTGAACACCAACGGTCGTTTGACGAGCCCGTGGATGACCAGTTTGTGCTGGGCGGGATCGATATCCGGCACGCCGCCATGGCAGATGGTGAAATGCAGACCGTTCGGGGTGATGATGCCCTTGAGCAAGTGATGCGGCGTTCGGGCGCGCGAATTGCGGGGTTCGTTCCTGGGATTGTCCGTGCTGCGCACGACATTCTTTTCGAAACGCGAGGCGACCTGATAGGGCGGGATAATGCCGCCGATTTCGTGGGTCCAGGGTGGATCGGCGAGCGGTTCGGCGGCGGCGCCCGTCAGCGAACCCGCGCCGCCCGCGCCCATGGCGCCCGCGAGCGTCAAGCCGCGTCTCAGCAAGGCGCGTCGATGCAGCAGACCGTTGCCGGCGACGATTTCAGGCTCTTGCACCGTTGGCTGTGTGCGATGGCTCGTCATGGTTGCCTCCCTGTGTTGTCTTTTATTCGCGTTCTCCGGACGGATAAATTTGTTGAGCGCAGAGTTGCGTAGTTGGATGCGGCTGGCAAGCGGCGTTTTGGCGCTCCATGTTTCTATTTCAAAGCGCAAGTTGGAACGCCCGCCGAATTTGCAATTCGCAGCGCTTGCTTTGCGGCAAGGCTTCGTTGCAAAGCTCTCGTGCAATTTTCGCACGGAGTAGATTGCCATGGTCGGCGCCGGCACAGACAAATCACGTCCCGCGATTTCCGGTGGCCCGGTGGTCATCCTCGTGCGGCCGCAACTTGCGGTCAATATCGGCATGTGCGCTCGGGCCATGGCGAATTTCGGCCTGACGGATTTGCGTCTCGTCAATCCGCGCGAAGGTTGGCCGCGCACAAGCGTGATGCGCAAGACCGCGTATTCGGCGGCTTCCGGCGCCTCGCATCTGCTCGACGGCGCGAAATTGTTTCCTTCGGTGGAGGCGGCCATCGCCGATCTCAATTTTGTCTACGCCACGACGGCGCGCGAACGCGGGCAGGGCAAGCCGGTTTTGCCGCCGGTTGAAGCCATGGCGGGCGCGGCCGGGCGCATCGCCGCGGGCGAGAGAATCGGCGTGCTCTATGGGCCCGAACGCACCGGGCTCGACAATGACGAAGTCGCGATCGCCGATGCGCTCATTACATTTCCCGTCAATCCCGCCTACGCCTCGCTCAATCTGGCGCAGGCGGTACTGCTGACGGGCTACGAATGGTTCCGGGCCTCGCAGGGCGATGTATTGCCGTTCGCCTCGGCTCGGCATTCGCCGCCGGCGTCGCGCGAGATGGCGATCTCATTCTTCGAATATTTCGAAGCGGCGCTCGACAAGAATGGATTCTTCCGGCCGGAGACCAAGCGTCCGATCATGCAGCGCAATCTGCGCAACATTTTTCACCGCATGGCGCTCACCGAACAGGATGTGCGCACTTTGCGCGGCGCCATTGTGCGGCTGGTGGACGGGCCGCGCCGCCTCGTGCAGACGAAGAAGCGCGTGCGGACGCCGAAACTGAAAAAGGCGGATTCGGGTTGAGCGATCGGAGGATTGAAACTTCAGCAGAAAGGGTCGCGCTGGTATAGATTTGCGGTCTCCTTCAGGCGCGAATCATGCCATTGTTAAAAAAGACCTTCTCCCTTTGGGAAACTTTCATCTTCTTCGCGACAGTCGTCGTCGTCACCTATGTATTCGGCACGGCGGCGGTCGCCTACCGCTATTTCTGGGTTCCTTTTTTTCCCGATCCGGAACGGGCCTTGCTTGAGGACGCCGGCCTTGGCGCCGGCGCCCGCGGCATCGAAATCGCGACCGCGGACGGCGAGCGGCTGGTGGCCTGGTATGCGCCGCTTCCTGGTCGCCCCCTGGTCATCTACCTGCACGGCGATATCGGCAATCTCAGCGAGGCGCTGACGCGGGTGCGCGCCATCGCCAGGCAGGACTTCTCGTTGCTGGCGCTGGAATATCGGGGCTATGGCGGTTCCACCGGCGAGCCCGATGAGGCCGGACTTTACATGGACGCGGACGCCGCCTGGCTCAAGGCGCTTGAACTTGGCTACACACCCGACCGTATTGCGCTGCTGGGCGAATCCTACGGCGCCGGCGTCGCGCTCAATCTGGCCAGCCGGCGCGACGTGGCCTGCGTCGTGGTTGAAGGCGCTTACTCGGCGGCTTCGGATATTCTGGCGGACAGATTCTGGGGATTTCCCGCGCGTCTGATCATGTTCGACCGGGTCAGATCCGACACGTTCGTCAAGTCCGTGCGCGCGCCCCTCCTGTTTGTTCACGGCGAGCGCGATGTGATCGTTCCAATCAAATACGCGCGCGAATTGTTTCAGGCCGCGCGTGAGCCCAAGACGTTTATCTCGACGCCGGACAAAGGACATCTCGTACTCGAGGACGCCGCGACTATGGAGCAGGTCGGCGATTGGCTGCGGGCGCAATTTGATGCGCGAAGGCTCAAATCGCCGTGAAGGGCGGGAAGCCGCGTTTCGCGCGCCTCCAATAGGCTGCTAGACTGGAGCGCGCTTGTTTGCGCCGGATGCCGCGAAGCAGGAGAAGTTCATGACGCGCACAAGATCTATTGTTTGGGCCGCGGCGGGCCTGCTGGCGTGCCTTGTTCCCGCACAGGCTCAAACCTGGCCAACAAGATCGGTCAAACTCGTTGTGCCTTTTCCGGGCGGCGGTTCCGCCGATACCTTGTCGCGCATCATTGGACAGGAATTGCAGGAACGGCTTGGTCAGCCGTTCGTCGTGGAGAACCGCACGGGCGCCGGCGGCAACATCGGCACGGACGCTGTGGCGCGGGCCGCGCCGGACGGCGCGACGTTGCTGGTGACGCCGAGCTCGATCGCGATCGCGCCGGCGCTTTACGCAAAGCTCACTTTCGATCCTGTGAAGGATTTCGAGCCGGTGACGCTGGTCGGTTCGATTCCCATGGTGGTCGTCGTGCATCCTTCGTTTCCCGCCAAAACGCTGGGCGAACTGATCGCGGCGGCAAAGGCGAAGCCGGGGGCGGTCAACTACGCATCCGCCGGATTTGGCACGACCAATCATCTGGCGGTCGAACTTTTCAAGGCCCAGACGGGCATCGATCTTTTGCATGTGCCCTATCGCGGCAACCCGCTTGCGATGGTGGACGTGCTCGCGGGGCAGGTGCCGGTGTTTTTCGATTTCGTCCTGACCGGCGCGCCGCACGTCAAAGGCGGCGGCGTGCGGGCGCTGGCGACGACGGGCGCCCAGCGCTCCAGCGTATTGCCCGATGTTCCCACCGCCATTGAGGCGGGCGTCGCAGGTTTTGAGGCGAGCACCTGGTTCGGTGTTTACGCGCCGGCGGGCACGCCGAAGGAAATAATCGAAAAGCTCAATCGGGAGATCGCGGCGATTCTCGCGACGCCCGCCGTCAAAGCCAAACTTGCCGGCCTTGGAGTCGAGCCGATGCAGGGCGGGCCCGCGGCGCTCGGCGAATTGACACGCAGCGATCTGGCCAAATGGGGGCCGATCATCCAAAAAGCCGGAATCAAGCTCGAATAGGCGCGGCGGCTCGTTCCGGCGCGGGCGGCCGCAGGTTTTTGATACAGGCCGATCCCTTGATTTGTATGGATTGATCCGGCGGCGCGGAGATGTGAGCCTGAACCAATCTCACGCATTGGGGCTCGCCGTGACAGGATCAGGCTTTGCAGCGCGCGCGGGTTTTGCGTTGGCGTTCGCGTTTTTTCTGTTCAATCTTGCGCTGCGGTTCGCGCAATTGTTCGTGCAATTCGTCTGGCGCGCTCTGCGCAAAGCGATGGGTTTTTTCACGCGCGCTTTCGCCGTAGTGCTGGCCATCGCCTGCGTCGGGTATTTCTCCTTCAACACGCCGAGCGACGTTCCCTACCGGGCCATCGATCCGCTTTCGCCCGTCTGCGATCGTCACGCGTCGTCCGGGTGGAGCATCCTGGCGGAAAGCGGCAACGACGAAATGCGCGCGATCGAAGAGGATCCGGTGGGCGGCTGGGAGAATAAGCTGCAATGCGCGCTGCAGCGCCACGAAATTCCATACCGGCTTGCGAGCGCGGGTCCGGCGCGGGAGGATGCGCCGCCGCAGAGGGATCCATTGCGTTACACATTGTCGTTTGTCGAGTTCAACGAGGCGGGTGGGTCCTTCGATCTGATCAAGGCGTCCGGGCAGCCATACAGCGCGGCGGAACTGAACAGGAAGGTTGTGCTGAAGCCCGATTCCAGCTCCCGACCCGGCGCGCGCCCCAGGTTCACCGAGCAGGAGCCGATTACGCAGTTGCGGGCGCTGACGCAACATCTGAACGCCGTCAAGGACGGCAGGGAGACGCATCGAAACGGCAATGGAAAAGTCAATTATGTCATAGTGTTCATTCACGGCTGGCGCCACAACGCCAGTGTCGGCGACGGCAACGTGTCGGACTTGCGGGTCTATGCGGCGCACGCCGCGCGTTTTCTGCGCGAGCGATGCGATCAGGGCGAGAAAGATCAATGCGACCGCGAGGTGACGGCGGTCTATATCGGCTGGCGCGGCGCCCGGGTGGACGAGCCGGCGATCCGCCGCCCCTTCGAGCAACTGGGAAATTGGCTGGATGCGAAGTTTGTTTGCGGCGGAGAGACCGCCGAAAAGCCATGCACGCCGTACTGGTCCGGATTTCTGCCGGACTGGGGCGCCGGGATCGCCAATGTCGCGGCGGCGTTGACGCTGTTCGACCGCAAGCCCGTCAGCGAGGATCTGGCGCCGCGTGTGCGCATGGCGCTGCGATCCATTGAAGCTTCGCTCGGCAATCCCGGCGACACCACGCGGCCGGAGTCCGATAAACACAATCGCCTGATCGTGTTCGGGCACAGTCTCGGCGGCAACATGCTCGCCACGGCCCTCAAGGACGATTTGCTCAAGCGCGTCGGTCGTCATCAGGGCGGGCAATATTTCGATCCGCCTATCGGCAATCTCACGGTGTTGATCAATCCGGCGGCGGAGGCTTCAAAATGGACGGATATCCAGCGGCCGATCTTTGAAAAAATGGTGTTTCGCAAGATCGACGGAACCGACAAGGAAATCGACGACAGCATGGGCTATTTCGCGCCGCATCAGCGGCCGGCTGTTGTTTCCGTGACCGCCGCTTTCGCCTGGCCGTCGGGCGGCGTCAGGGCTGAGGACTGCGCCTTCTCCGCCGCCGAGGAGGCCGAGGCTGCCAGAGCGGGCAAAGGAGAAAAGTGGGAATTGTCCAAAACCATTAAAGAAGCGAACGGGAAACGCGCCGATGGCGTCGAATACGACTGGGCGACGCACGATCTGTTTCCTTTGTTCAGATTCGATTTTCGGCCCGCCGCCGATCTGCTGGAGGGGCTTGCCGAGCGGCGCGCCAACAACAATTCCCTTGCCGAATATTGCGGCGGCAAGTCGCGGGTGGATTCCGCAGATGGGCCCTTGTCAGCCAGGGTTCTGCATCAACTCGCCGAGACCCTGCGGCAATTCCCGTTTCAAAACACCGACATCGAGCAGACGCGCACAATTGGCCACGTCGATCCGCCGCGCTCTCCCGTCGGCACGTTGTATGACGACATTCTCTCGGCGCGCCCCTATGGAACGACCCATGAAATTCGCAGCAGCGGCCAGCGGGAGAACAGGCTTCCGGAATCAGAAGAAGCCATCGTCGAGTACGATCAGATTCCCCACGCGGCCGCCGCGGAATGTCCGATCAGCCACGACTGGCTGACGCGGGCGCGCCGCGCCAAACGCAATCCGCCGGGCGCGCAATGGGACAGCGACATGCTCGCGGGCCCCATCGCGCCGGACACGGCGGCGCCGCGCCCAAGCGGGAAGCATTTGCGCGCGCGCATCACGCACGGCTACATGCTGTCCGGCATCAATCCGATCACGCGCGCCAATGATCCGTTCTGGAACATCCGCGCCTCCGACGACGTGCTTGCCCAGCACGACGGCTATCTTGTCTCGGCTTTCATCTGCGCGATGAACCAATTGGTGATGGATGAGCCGACGCGCCCGCCGGCGCCCGTCGTCCCGGCGCCGGTTCAAATCAAACCTGAAGAGTGAGCACCTGAAGAGTGAGCAATTGGCTTTTGCCGCCCTGCGCGTTATGAATGAAAAGCTTGAAAACAGACGCGCCCGATATCCTCGTTTTCGATTCCGGCCTCGGCGGCCTCACCGTGTTCCGCGAACTCGTGAGCTTGCTTCCGCGCGCGCGCTACCGGTATGTCGCCGACGACGCGGTGTTTCCCTATGGCGAGATGCCTGCGAGGGTTCTGATCGCCCGCGTGGCCAAAGTGTTGGCGCCTCTTGTCGACGCGCGGGCGCCGGATGTCGTCGTGATCGCGTGCAACACGGCTTCGACGCTGGTGCTGCCGCCATTGCGCGCCGCCTGGCCGGGGATACGTTTTGTCGGCACGGTGCCGGCGGTCAAGCCCGCGGCGGAACGTTCGCGTTCGCGCATGATTTCCGTGCTGGCGACGCCTGGCACCGTGGCGCGCGATTATACGCGCGACCTTGTCGAGGCATTCGCCGGGCATTGCGAAGTGAGCCTTGTCGGCTCGCGCCGTCTGGCGACTCTTGCCGAGGTGTTTTTGCGCGGCGGCATGTTGGAGGACGCGGACATCACGCGCGAAATTGCTCCGTGTTTTGTGGAGCGCGGCGGGCGGCGGACGGATCATATTGTGCTCGCCTGCACGCATTATCCCCTGCTGCTCGAGGCATTCAGGCGGCTGGCTCCCTGGGAAGTCGAATGGGTCGATCCCGCGCCCGCCATCGCCCGCCAGGCGGAGCGGCTCCTGATCGACAAGGGTTTCGCCGCCTTGCCGGACGCGCGCTCGATCGACAACGGACAGTTTATTTTGACCAGCAATCGAACTCCAGACGGTCGATTGAAATTTCTTATTCGAGCGATTAATCTTGAATTCGTGAAAATAGATACAATATAAACCATCTGATTTGGGAGCATGACATGCCGCGCAACAGAGGGTTCATCTTCGCGACGCGTCCAACCCGGGACAATCCAGCCGGAGCGCATAATTTTCAACTGTTTGAACGCGATACGGATGAACTCGCCGAAGGCGAGGCGCTGGTTCGCAATCACTACCTCTCGCTTGATCCCTATATGCGGGGCCGCATGAACGCGGCCGCGTCCTATGCGGCGCCGCAAGCGTTGGGAGAGGTCATGACAGGGCGCACCGTCGGCGAGATCGTGGCTTCGCGTCATCCGCGCTTTGCGGTTGGCGACTTCGTCAATTTAACGGGTGGGTGGCAGATTTTTTCGAAATCCGATGGCGGCGACATGCGCAAGATCGACGCGCAAAGCGCGCCGATGCAGGCCTATCTCGGCGCCCTCGGCATGCCCGGTGTGACCGCGTGGTACGGACTGCGCCAGATCATCGCGCCAAAGCCGGGAGAAACGGTCGTTGTCTCCGCGGCGACGGGCGCCGTGGGTTCGGTCGTCGGGCAACTGGCGAAGATCGCGGACGCGCGGGTCGTCGGCGTCGCGGGCGGAGCGCAAAAGTGCGCGTATGCGCGCGACGAGCTTGGCTATGATGCCTGCGTCGATCATCGCGCGCCGGATTTCGCCGCCCTTCTCAAGGCGGCGCTGCCGAACGGCATAGACGGACTGTTCGAGAATGTCGGCGGCGCGCCTTTCGCGCAGTCGATGCGCAATCTGAACGCGTTTGCGCGCATCGCCGTCTGCGGCCTTGTCGCCTCGGGCTACGACGGCACTCCGACGCCGCTGGCGGATATGCGCGTGATGCTCGACAAGCGGGCGACAATGCGGGGCTTTATTGTCAGCGATCACATGGATCTGTGGCCGCGGGCGCTGCGCGAGCTTGGCGCCTATGCGAAGTCGGGCCAGTTGAAATGGCGCGAGAGCGTGGCGCAGGGAATAGACTCCGCGCCGGACGCGTTTTTTGCAATGTTGAAGGGCGGCAATTTCGGCAAGCAACTGGTCAAACTCGTGTGAGCGCCGGCGCGCTTTGCGCGCGCCGCGATGTGTGGCAGTTTGCGCGCGTTTCGCCGGGAGGAATTGATGCGATTGACGCAAGTGTTTGGCCGCGCCGTGTTTGCGGCCGCAAGCGGGTTGGCTGCTTGTTCGCCCGCGTGCGCGCAGACCTATCCCGAACGCCCGGTAAAAATGATCGTGGCGTTCGGCACGGGCGGCACCATCGACACGTTGACGCGCATTCTCTCCGACAAGCTTTCGGAGAAATGGAAACAGGGCGTGGTCGTCGAGAACCGCCCGGGCGCCGGCGGAAATATCGGGGCGGTGGCCGCCGCGCAGGCCGCGCCCGACGGCTATACATTGCATATGGGCGGACAACCGTTGACCGCCAATGTGACGCTGCTGCCAATCCCCAATCTCGATCCGTTGCAGGATTTCGCGCCGATCGTGTTCGTCGGCTATGCGCAGGATGTTTTGATGGTGGGGAAAGATTCGCCCTACAAATCCGCGCCGGAGCTGATCGCGGATGGGAAGGCCAGGCCCGGCGCTCTCAATTACGGCTCGCTTGGCATAGGCTCGAGTGGACATCTGGCGACGGTGCTGCTGTCCGATCTCACGGGCCTGCGCGCGCAGCATGTGCCCTATACGAACGTGGGCCAATTGCAGGCCGATACGTCCTCCTCGCGCATCAGCATGTGGATATCGACCCTTGGCGGCCAGTTGGGCGTGATCAAGGGCGGCAATGTCAGGCCGCTCGCGGTGTCCGGCGAAGCGCGCGCGCGCGAATTGCCGAATACGCCAACGTTCAAGGAACTCGGCATCGCGTTGGTGGAGCCGTCCACGTGGTTTGGCGTTTTCGCGCCGAAGAACACGCCGAAGGAAATTGTCGCGCGCGTCAACGCCGACGTGAACGCCATTCTGAAAACCCCGGAAATGCAGGACAAGCTGCTGTCGCTCGGATTCAACATCGTCGGCGGGACGCCGGAGTTTCTAAGCGGGATCATGCGGGAGGACGTGGACAAATGGGCGAGGGTCTCCAAGAGCCCCGCCTATAGCGCGCAATAGGCGGGGCTCATGTTCGTTTATTTTTGCATTCGGACCGCGTTGACAGCCGCGATATGCGGCGGGGCCGCTTTCGCGCAGGCGCAAACCGTCGAGGAGTTTTACAAAAAGACGCCTTTGTCGGTCTATGTCGGTTCGGGCGCCGGCGGCGGTTTTGACGAGATCGCGCGCGTCTTCACGCCGCATCTGGCGCGGCATTTGCCGGGCTCGCCGTCGGTCGTTGTGAAGAACATGCCGGGCGCCGGCGGGCTGCTCAACGTCAACTTCATGTACAATGCGGCGCCGCGCGACGGTTCCGCCATCGCCGCGCCGTTCAACACGGTGTTCATGCTGCCGATCTTCGGCGATCCCGCCGCCAAGTTCGATCCGCGCAAGTTCACGTGGCTTGGCAGTCTCGACAAGCAGACCGCGACCTGTCTTGTCTGGCACAGCGTCGATGTGAACACCATTGACGACGTTAAGAAGCGCGAAATAGCCGTGGGCGCGACGGGCACCAATGCGACGCCGGCGATTTTTCCCGCCGTGCTCAACGCGCTGCTGGGAACGAAGTTCAAGGTGATTTCCGGCTATTCAACCAATGAAGTGCGCCTCGCAATGGAGCGCGGCGAGACGCAGGGCGTATGCGGTCTGGCGTGGCAGACCTACAAAGCGATCGCGCCGGGTTGGATCGCGGACAAAAAGTTGAAGATTCTCGCGCAGCTCGGGCTCGCCAAACACAAGGAATTGCCGGACGCGCCGCTGGCGCTCGACATGTTCGCCAACGCCGCGGACAAGAAAGTCTTCGAGCTCGTGGTGTTGCCGCAGGAATTCGGCCGTCCCTTCATGGCGCCGCCGGATTTGCCGGCGGACCGCGCGGCTGCGTTGAAGCAGGCTTTCGACAAGGCGCTCGTCGATCCCCTGTTTCTCGCGGACGCGCAAAAAATCCGGCTCGATATAGATGCGATGACGGGCGATGAAATCAAGGCGATGCTGGAGGGCGCTTACGCCGCGCCGAAGGAGGAGATCGCGCGCGCGGCGAAGTTCAGTCTGGCGCAATGAGGGGGCGGGCGCTGTATGCGCCGCGCCCTAATAAACCCCGTACTTCTTCTGCATCGCCGCGTAGAAACCCTCGCGCGCGAGCTCCTGCGAAAAACTCATGTCGCAATAATCCTCGACATTCGTTTTCGCGCCCCGCCCCGCCACCATCGCGATGTTGCGCTTCGCGCCTTCGCCGCTGGCTTCGGCGTTGCGCGGGGATTGATCGAAAAAATCCTTGTAGCTGATGTTGATCACCTTGTTGTCGGCGATCTTCAGCGCTTTCGCGAGCACCTCTTTGCCGCGCGCCGGGTCCGACAGGGCGAGGTGGTTGCCCTCCACCGTGGCGCGTAAAAAGCGCAGCAGCGCGTCGCGGTTCGACTTGATGTAGGCGGCGTCGGCGACGAGGCCGCTGTAGACCCATGGCACGCGGTCGGGCACGAGATCGACGATGGGGATCATGTTCATCTCAAGCGCCTGCGTGCGATAGGGCTCGTTGAGCGAGGCCGCCGTCACCGCGCCGGAGCGCACGGCGTTCAGCCTGTCGCGTCCGACGCCGATTTCTTTCGTCGTGACGTCCGCGCGGGTCAGGCCGAGTTTTTCGAGACCAAGGGCGATCGTCGCCTCGCTCTCCGAGCCGGCGCTGGAAATGCCGAGCGTGCCGCCCTTGAGCTGCTGCGGCGAGGTCACGCCCTCCTTCGCGAAGAGCGTGAAACGAACGACGTTCGACAGCGAGCCGATGGCGCGCAGATCCGCGCCGGCGGCATTGGCGCGAATGACCGACGAGAGACCAATGTGCATGAGCTGGATTTTGCCGCTCGAAAGCGTCGGTCCGGCTTCGGCGCCGCCGATCATGTCGAAAGTTTCAAACGCGAGCCCATTGGCCTTGTAGAAGCCGGCGGCTTCCGCCATCCAGATGGCGAGGAAGGTCGTCGAGGGCGAGGCGATGCCCACCTTGAAGGGGATCAGCGGCTGAGCGCGGGCGGGCAGCGCGAGCGTGGCAACGACGGCGGACGTTGCGGCGCGGCGCGTGATGAGCTTTGGGGCCATGGTTCTCTCGCGTTTGTTCGGCGCCTGTTCATCGGCTTGCGAATTGCAAATCGTGCAACGTCAATGTCGAACGCGGCGTCAATGAGGGCCTTCGGTCGGTTGAAGGATTCGAGCAGAAACGCGGCGACCGGGCAAGCCATTTTCGAAATCAGCCATTTGCGAAATCAATCGGGCAAGTCATGGCGGGTATTGATGGCGGGGATTGGCCTGAGAATTGGCTCGGTCCTTGCTTTGGAAAGAAAGGTCTGTTGACATGGGCTGTTCGCCGTCCGGGCTCATTGAAGAGGTGAATGATGATCTCTTTGCACATGCGCGTCCTCCTCGCGCTGATTTACGCGGCCTGCGCTTCGATGTCGCGCGCGCAGGCGCAGGATTTCTATCGCGGCAAGCAGATCAACTTTGTCGTCGCGGCCGACGCCGGCAACAGCTACGATTTTTTTGCGCGCATGATGGCGCGTTACCTGCCCCGATATATTCCCGGCGAACCTCATGTGATCGTGCAGAACATGCCGGGGGCCGGCGGGCTTCGGGCCGCAAACTGGCTTTACAACGCGGCGCCCAGGGATGGGCTCGTCATTGGCATGATCAACAATACGCTCGCCTTTGATCCGCTGTTTGGCAACAAGCAAGCCCAATTCGACGCGGTGAAATTCAACTGGCTCGGCACGCCCAGCCAGGAGAGCGCCATGCTGGTGGTCTGGCACAGCGTGCCCGTGGACACGATCGAAGCGGCGAAGAACCGCGAGCTCATCCTGTCGGCCACGGGCAACGGGTCCACGCCGGCTTTCTTCGCGCGCGTGCTCGCCGCGATCTTCGATCTCAGGATCAGGATTATCCCGGGTTACAAATCGCAGCGCGATTCCTTCCTCGCCATGGAGCGCGGCGAGAACGACGGCAACGCCTCGCCGTTCTGGACCGCGCTCATGTCGGAGACCCCGACATGGGTGACAGAGAAGAAGATCAAGCTGCTTGTTTATTACGGCAGGCGCGACGCCGAGATTCCCGCCCGTCATGTTCTCGACATCGTGAGCGATCCTGAAAAGCGCGCGATCATGGGAGTCGCGCAGGCGGGCCTCGTCATGGGCCGGCCCGTGCTGGCGCCTCCCGGAACCGACGCGGCAAAGGCCGCGCTGTTGCGCAAGGCCTTCGACGCGGTTTTTCTCGACAAGGAATACCTCGCCGAATGCGCGCTGGCGCGGTTGAATTGCAGCCAGCCGTCAAGCGGCGCGGCAATGCTGGATTTTGTGCGGAAGACTTACGATTCTCCGCGCGGGGCTGTGGAGAAAATCACGGAAATTTACATGGAGGGGCAGCGCGGGTGAGCGCCGCTCGCCTCATTCTTTCCCCACGCCGAGATACGCGTGCTGCGCTGCTTCGTCCCTGCGCAAAGCCGCGCATGTCCCGCGCCAGACGATTTTGCCGCGGTCAAGCACAATCGCGTCGCGCGCGAAATCCAGCGCAAGATCGACCTTCTGCTCGACAAGAACGATCGTCAGCCCGCTCTCGTCCCTGATTTTCGACAAGGACGCGAACAGCGTCTCGACGATGATCGGCGCAAGGCCCTCCATGGGTTCGTCGAGCAGCAACACATCGGGCTTGCCCACGAGCGCGCGGCCGACCGCGAGCATCTGCTGTTCGCCGCCCGAGAGCTGGTTGCCCGCGTTGCTTCGCCGCGCGGCAAGGCCGGGAAAAAGTTCGTATACGCGCTGCAGCGGCCAACCGCCCGGCAGCGCCGCGACGGCGAGATTCTCCGCCACCGTGAGCGAGGGAAAGATGCGCCGCTCCTGCGGCACATAACACAGGCCCGCATGCACGCGCTCATGGGTCGGCAGGGCTTCAATCGCGCGGCCGCCCAGAAAAATCCGGCCCGCGCTCCGCGAGGTCAATCCCATCAACGTCGCCAGCAGGGTCGTCTTGCCGACTCCGTTGCGGCCAAGCACGGCGAGGCTGGAGCCCGCCAGAGCCTCAAGCGACACGCCGTCGAGCACAATCGTCGGGCCGTAGCCCGCGACAAGATTTTCGACCTTGAGGCCAACGCTCATACGACGCTCCGCCCAAGATAAACGGAACGCACGCGCGGATCGACGGATATTCTGGCGGGGACATCGCGCGTCAGCACGGCGCCCAACACCAGCACCACAATGTCTTTCGCGAACCTGAAAACGAGATCCATGTCGTGCTCGATCAGCATGATGGAAACCTCGCTCGGCAGCCGCTCCAGCGCCTCGTGAATGAGATGCGCCTCGGTCGAGGGGATGCCGGCGCCCGGCTCGTCGAGCAGCATGACGCGCGGTTTCAACGACAGCGCGATGGCGATCTCCAGCAGGCGCTGTTCGCCATAGGGCAGCAACGACACGCGCCGACCGCCCGCGTGTGCGATGCCGATTTCTTCCAGATAGGTTTGCGCTTCCTCGACACAGGCCCGCCATTGCGGGCCGTAACGCAGCAGCCGCCAGGCAAACTTCCTGCGTTCGGCGACGGCGATGGCGACATTGTCGCGCGCGGTCAATTCCATCAAAAGCGTGTTGATCTGATGCGTGCGCACGAGGCCCCGCCGCACCCGATGCTCCGGGCTCAGGCGCTCGATCCGCGCGCCGTCGAGCGCGATTTCGCCCCTGTCGCTCGTCAGCATGCCTGTGAGCAGATTGACCAGCGTCGTCTTGCCCGCGCCGTTGGGGCCGATGAGGCCTATGCGCGCGCCGGCGGCGATGTCGAGATCGACATTTTGCGTGACCGCGAGGGCGCCGAAATTCTTGCACAGGCCGCGCACGGTGAGAACGCTGGCGCTCATTTCGCCTCTCCCGAGGCCTTCTTGCGGACCAGTTTTGCGCGCGCGGCGTCGATGACGCCCATTAATCCGCCCTCGAAAAAAAGCACGATGACAATCAGCAGCACGCCAATGACAAACATCCAGTAGAAGGGATTGATCGCGCCGGCGATGTCCTGGACCAGCACATAAATCGTCGCGCCGATGAAGGCGCCGTAGAGCCGCCGTTCGCCGCCGAGCACCAGCATCACAGCCACAATGCCCGATGTCAGCAGTTGGAACACCGAGAGGCCGACAAGCCGCGCCGTCTGCGCTGAAAGCGCGCCCGCCGCGCCCGCCATGCCCGCCGAGAGCGCGTACATCGCCACGAGCCGCCACCACACGGGCGTGCCGATGGCGCGCATGCGCCTGGAGTTCTGGCGGATGCCGTCGAGCGAGCGTCCGAAGGGCGAGCGGACAACCCGCCATGAAATGACAAAGCAGACGAACAAAACGGCCAGAACATAAAGAAACGATGTCTTGCCCCAGAGGTCGAAACGGAACAGTCCCAACAGCGGGCCGGGCCTGATGCCGTCGAGCCCGTCGTCGCCGCGCGTCAGCCAGCGCATGTGGTTGGCGGCTTCATAGAGTATTTCGGAGATCGCCAGCGTCAGCATCAGCAGGGTTTCGCCCTTTGTATGAAGGATCAGCATGCCCGTCAGCAGACCGAACGCCGCGGCCAGCAGACTTGCGAATGCGAGGCCAAGCAAGGGATCGTTGTCGACATGTATGTTGAACAGGCCCGCGGCATAGGCGCCCAGGCCAAAAAACGCAGCATGTCCGAGCGTAATGATCCCGGCGTAGCCGAGCGCCAGATCGAGCGAAAGGGTGAACAGGATCATCACGAGAATGTTGACGCCGAGCGAATGATAGCCGTCGCCAACGAAGAAGAAGCCGAGCGCCAGCGCCCACGGCAGCGCGTGCCAGAGGGGCGAGGGCGGCGACAGGGATGCGGGAGCTCGCGCGATTTCGCTCATGTCGCGGATTTCGGCGGCAACAGCCCGTTCGGCCGCCACAACAGCAGGCTGAAGATGAGTACGTAAAGAAGGAACCCGCCGAACTGCGGCACGAGATAGCGCCCGGCGGTGTCGACTACGCCGATCAGCAGAGCCGCGACGAGCGAGCCGCGAAACGAGCCCATGCCGCCGACGGCGACGACGATGAGGAAATAGACGAGATAGCGCAGCGCGTAGAAGGGCTCGAGGGACATGATGCCCGCGCCGACCGCGGCGCCAAAGCCGGCCAGCGCACAGCCGCCGACGAAGGTGAAGAGAAAGAGCTTGTTGACGTTGACGCCGACCGCGCGCGCCATTTGCGGGTCATCGACGGCGGCGCGCAGTTTGGCGCCGAACAAGGTGCGCTCCATGATCCACCAGACGACCAGCGCCATAAGCGCGCCGACGCCGATCAGGAACAGGCGATAAAGCGGATAATCGCGATATCCGATATAGACCATGCGATCCAGCCACGCCGGCACGATCGCCGGCAGGGGCGTCGCGCCCACGAACAGGGTGAGCGCGGAGATGCAGATAAAGCAGAGCCCGATGGTGAGCAACACTTGCTGCAGCTCGCCCTTGCGGTAGAGCGGGCGGTAGAGGGTCATTTCCGCCAGCGCGCCCAGAGCGCCGGCGAAGAGTCCGGCGGCGACGCAGCTCCACAAAAACGGGATGCCTTTCAGCGTCAGCACCGTGGCGAAATAGCCGCCAACCATGGCGAAGGCGCCATGGGCGAGATTGACGATGCGCATGAGCCCCATGGTCACGGTGAGTCCCACGGATATGATGAAAAGAATCATCCCGTAGGCGACGCCGTCGAGCAGTATTGTGAAGGCCTGCATTTACAATTTCCGTGCGCGGGCGAGAAAGCTCACTTCGCGTTCGGGTTGTCGTCCTTCCAGGGGTCGCGCGCTTTCTCGACGGTGGCGAAATCCTGATTGATCAGAATTCCGTCCTTCTTTTCAACGCGGCGGATGTAGACGTTCTGGATGATGTCGCGTTCGACCGCATCGAAACTGATCGGGCCGCGCGGCGAATTGTAGGACTTCGTCTTCATGTAGTTGATGGCCTGATCGCCGGTGAAGCGCG
>JANYDZ010000609.1 GCA_025363375.1 Hyphomicrobiales bacterium | reverse complement strand
ATCCGGCGTCGGGATGGTGTTTTTTCAATATCCCACCATTGGCGTCGACGGCAAACCTGTCGGCAATCCCAATCTGGAAAGACAAGGCGTGCGCATTTTCGACGAAGTCTTCAAAGAGGCCTTCGGCAAGCCGCCGTCAGGGCCGAAGAACGAGGCGCTGCTGACGATGAACGACATCGGCACGAAGCTGCAGCGGGGATTGATGTTCCCCAAAGGCACGCCGAACGAAGCGGTTGCAACTCTCCGCGCGGCCATCATGCAGCTCGCGATGGACGAGGAGTTCCAGAAGGAGTTCATGCGCGTCACCAGCGAGCGCGCCGACCTTGTGGCGGGCGACGAGCTTGAACCGGTGTTCGCAAGGATGCGGAACATTGACCCCGCCGTGAAGAAGGTTTTGCAGGAGGCGGTGGCGGAGTAAGGGCGACATTCGGTTGACTTGAAGATCGCCCGAAGCGCCGGCATAAGGAATTGTCCGCAATGATCCCGGAGCCCGCCATGACTGTCACGACCTCATCCTCAACTTCGCGCGACGCCCGCGCCAAGGCGACGTTCCAATGGGATGACCCATTCCGTTTTGACGAGCTGCTTTCCGAAGATGAACGGATGATCCGCGACACCGCCCGGCATTTTGCGCGGGACAAGCTTTCACCGCGCGTCGTCGAGGCCTTCGCGAAAGAAAAGATCGACCACGACATTTTCCGCGAGATGGGAGACCTTGGCCTGCTTGGCGTCACCCTGCCGGAAGAGTTTGGCGGCGCCGGCGCGAATTATGTTTCCTACGGCCTCGTGGCGCGCGAGATCGAGCGGGTTGATTCCGGCTACCGCTCGATGATGTCCGTGCAATCCTCGTTGGTGATGTATCCGATCTACGCTTATGGGGACACCGCGCAGAAGCGCAAATATCTGCCCAAACTCGCCAGCGGTGAATGGATTGGCTGTTTCGGCCTCACCGAACCTGACGCCGGCTCCGATCCCGGCTCGATGACGACCCGCGCTGAAAAGGTCGATGGCGGCTACAGGCTTACCGGGACCAAAATGTGGATATCCAACGCGCCCATCGCCGATATCTTCGTCGTATGGGCGAAGTCCGCGGCGCATGGTGGGGAGATCAAGGGCTTCATTCTTGAAAAGGGCGTGAAGGGTCTATCGGCGCCAAAAATCGAGGGCAAGCTTTCCCTGCGCACGTCCGTCACCGGCGAGGTCGTGATGGACGGCGTCGTCGTGTCCGAAAGCCAGTTGCTGCCAAACGTCGCGGGCCTCAAAGGCCCCTTCGGCTGTCTTAACCGCGCGCGTTACGGCATCGGCTGGGGCGTGATGGGCGCCGCGGAGGACTGCTTTACGCGCGCGCGGCGATATACGCTGGACCGCAAACAGTTTGGCCGGCCGCTCGCGGCCACGCAGCTGGTGCAGAAAAAGCTCGCGGACATGCAAAGCGAAATCACACTTGGTCTGCACGCCGCTTTGCGCGTCGGACGCCTGTTCGATGAAGGCAAGGCCGCGCCGGAAATGATCTCCATCATCAAGCGCAACAACTGCGGCAAGGCGCTCGACATCGCCCGCGTGGCGCGCGACATGCATGGCGGCAACGGCATTCACGAAGAATACCACGTCATGCGCCACGCGATGAATCTGGAAACCGTGAACACCTATGAAGGCGCGCATGACGTGCATGCGCTGATTCTCGGGCGAGCGATCACGGGGCTGCAGGCGTTTTTTTGATCAAGCCGCGTTCCCGGCCTTTCCATTCCAGGTGCCTTAACCGCATGACTCAAGCCCCCCTCTCCAACATCCGTGTGCTCGAGCTCGCGCGTATTCTCGCCGGGCCTTGGTGCGGGCAATTGCTCGCTGATCTCGGCGCGGACGTTGTGAAAGTCGAACGCGCCGGCGCGGGCGACGACACCCGCCAATGGGGTCCTCCTTTCGTGGAAGGCGCGGATGGCGAGCACCTTGGCGCCGCCTACTTCCATGGCTGCAACCGCGGCAAGCGCTGCATCGAGGCGGACTTTGAGACCCAGGAGGGCCGAGCGCTGATTGAACGGCTCGTGCGCCACGCCGACGTCCTGATCGAAAATTTCAAGGTGGGCGGTCTCGCCAAATATGGGCTTGACTACGCCTCGCTGCGGAAGATCAATCCGACGCTCGTCTATTGTTCGATTACGGGTTTTGGACAGGACGGTCCTTACGCGCAACGCGCCGGCTATGATTTTCTCGTGCAGGGCATGGGCGGCGCCATGCACCTCACAGGGCAGCCCGAAGGTCCGCCGTCCAAATCCGGCATCGCCATCGCCGACATTTTTACAGGCTTATACGCGACAAACGCCGTTCAGGCGGCGTTGTTGAGGCGCGCGCAAACCGGTGAAGGCGCGTACATCGACTGCGCGCTGCTTGACGCGCAGGTTGCCGTGCTGGGCTATCAGGCGCTGAATTATTTCGTTTCCGGCAAGGCGGGAAAGCGCATGGGCAATGGCCATCCCAATCTCGTGCCCTACGACGTGTTTCCGGTAGCCGATGGCGACATCATCATCGCCACCGCCAACGACAGTCAGTTCAAAAAGCTTTGCGACATCATCGGCGGCTCGCATCTCGTGAAGGAATATCCGCAAAGCAAAGACCGCGTGAACAACCGCGCGGCGCTCACCGCGAAATTGCACGCGCTAACGAAGAAATTCCCGCGTGAAAAATTGTTGCCGTTGCTCGACGCGGCTTTCGTGCCGGCGGGGCCGATCAATACCCTCGTCGATGTGTTTGACGACCCGCAGGTGCAGGCGCGCCGCATGCGGTTGAAGATCGACAATCCCCTAGCGAAAGACGGCTTTACGCCCGGCGTGCGCTCCGCGATTATGATTGACGGCGTTCCCGCCGCGAGCCCGCGGCCGGCGCCGGGGTTGGGACAACACACCCATGAGATATTGAACGACCCGCATTGGGGTGGAGGCGCGTAACATGACGAACAACAACCGCACAGGCGCGCAAATTCTCGTCGATCAGCTTGTCGCGCAGGGCGTCCAACACGTGTTCTGCGTTCCCGGCGAATCCTATCTCGCCGTGCTCGACGCGTTTCACGACGCGCCGCTGGAAATCACTGTTTGCCGACAGGAGGGCGGCGCCGTTATGATGGCGGACGCCAATGCGCGTCTGACGGGTCGGCCCGGCGTTGTTTTTGTGACGCGCGGTCCCGGCGCCATGAATGGTTCGCCGGGCATCCACATTGCCGAGCATGATTCTTCCCCGGTCATCATGTTCATCGGACAAGTGCAGCGCGAGGCTTCCGGACGCGGCGCGTTTCAGGAGATGGATTATCGCGCGGTCTATGGATCCTTTGCCAAATGGGTCGTCGAAATCCAGGATCCCGCGCGCATTCCCGAATTGGTGTCGCGCGCGTTTCATGTGGCGATGCAGGGCCGACCCGGGCCGGTCGTCGTCGCGCTGCCGGAGGACATGCTGGTCGAACGCGCGAGCGTTGCCGATGCGACGCGCGTCGAACCTGTGCCGACATGGCCGGGTCAGACGCAGATGGCGGAATTGCAGAAGTTGCTTTGGGCGGCAAAGAAGCCAATCGCAATTGTCGGCGGCAGCGGCTGGGATCAGAAGGCCTGCGATTCGTTTCAGCGGTTCGCGGAGCGGTTTGATCTGCCCGTGGCGGCCTCGTTTCGTCGCGCGGCTTTGTTCGACAACGCGCATAAAAACTACGCGGGTGAACTGGCGCTCGGCGCCAATCCCAAACTCGTCGCGCGCATAGCCGACGCCGATCTCGTGCTGCTGATTGGCGGGCGCATGGCGGAAATTCCCTCGCAGGGCTATACACTGTTCGACATTCCCTCGCCGCGCCAGAAGCTCGTTCACGTGCACGCCGGCGCGGAAGAACTCGGCAAAACCTATCACGCGCACCTCGCCGTCCATGCGACGCCGCCGGCCTTTGCGGCCGCGGTTGAGGGCTTGCAGCCGCCCAATGCCATTGGGTGGAGCGAACATACGCGGCTGACCAACGCGGATTATCGCGCCTTCAGCGACGGCGCGCCGGCGGCGCCGGGCAAAGTACAACTCGCGGAGATCATGTTGTGGCTGCGCGAACGGTTGCCAAATGACGCGATCGTCGCCAATGGCGCGGGCAATTACACGATATGGATCGGGCGCTTCCTGCGCTTTCGCCGCCATGGCGC
>JANYDZ010000601.1 GCA_025363375.1 Hyphomicrobiales bacterium | reverse complement strand
GCGGCCTCGAAGCTTTGCGGCGTTTGCACGGCGGCGATCCAGAACGGCGGATGCGGCCGCTGCTCGGGGCGCGGATAGATTGTGGTTTCTGGAAAACGCCAATGCTTGCCGTTGTGCGCGACCTTCTCTTCGCAGAGCAGGCGCTTGATGAGCGCGACGGCTTCTTCAAAGCGTTCGCGGCTGCCGTCGAGGGGCACGCCGAAGCGCTCGAATTCATGCGGCAGGAAGGCGCGGGCGAAGCCGACTTCCAGCCGCCCGTGCGAAAGCGCGTCGACGAAGGCGATTTCGCTGGCGAGCTTGAGCGGGTGCGAAAAAGCCGGCAGCACGGCGCCTGAAATCAGCCGCGCCTTTTTTGTTCGCTGCGCCGCCGCGGCGAAGAAGGCCAACGGCGCCGGCGAATAGCCGCCGTAACGGTGGAAGTAATGTTCGACCGTGCGCACCGACGTGATTCCGAGGTCGTCGATCTCGTCGACGATGGAGAGCGCGTTGTCCCAGTAGGACGCGCCGGAGTTTGTTGTCGGCGTTTCGACCGGAAAGAATTGTACGCCGAATTGCATGGAGCCTCGCGCGACCGCGCCTTGTCTCAGCGCTTGCCCAGGAATTCGAGCGCCGCGCGGTTGAACTCGCGCGGCTGCTCCCAATAGATGGAGTGGCCGGATTCCGGCACGACGATCATCTCGCGGTTGGGCAGATGGTTCGCCACGAGGCGCCCAAGCGCGGCGGGCGCCGCGAGATCGGCGCCGCCGTAGAGCAGCAGGGCCGGGACCCGCATCTGTTCGAGCTTTGCCCAGGTGAATGTGTTGAGCAGCGTCGGCCCCGCGCGGTTGCCGCTGAGCGCCTTGTGTTCGAGATCGAGCCAGGCTTTGACCCCCTCGGGGTTGGCGGCGCGGTAAGAGGGGCCGAGTTCGCGAAACTCCGGCGGCAGGTCGTCGAAGCCTTTTATGCGCGAGCTTTGCGTGGCGCGGGTGAATTCGGCTTCCTTGATATTGCCGAGGGAGCCCGAGGAGATCACGATCTTTTGCAGGCGCGCGGGAAACGACATGGCGTAATCCAGCGCGATGGTGCAACCAGCGGCGGAGGCCACGATATTGAATGCGCGCACGCCGAGCGCGTCCATCAACGCGTCGAGATCGCGCGCGTACGAACCAGGACTGTCCTTGTCGACGGGGTCGGAGCCGTAATGGCCGCGCCGCGACCAGGCGACGACGCGAAAGCCGGCGGCCGCAAACGCCGGCTCCTGATAGCCCCAGATCAAGGCGCTGCCTGTCGCGGGGTGCATCAGCACAACGACGGGCCCGTCGCCGCCGGTGTCGCGCACAAACACCTTTCCCGAGGGCAGTTGAATTTGTCCCTCTTTCGCCGCCGCCCTGGCGGGCAATGGAAGGGGCAAAAACGGATCGGAGACTGGTTCGTTCGCGGCCGCTGCCGCAACCAGAAGCAGGCTCAAGGCGGCGCCCATGCCGGCGATGGCGGCTATCCGCGCGCGGATGACGCGGAGCCACAGCAAGCGAAAAAGCGGCATCCGCAGGCTGGCGTACAGGGCGGCGGCGGGCATGGGCTGAATCCTCGCGCGGCCCGATGGCCGCCGTCCATTGATAAACCACGGACGCCCGGGACAACAAGACTTCATCAAGAACCGGCTGGCGGGTGCCGCAAACGAAAGCCGACGCCAAACCTGTTCCACAAATTGATGGTTCCGATCAGAAACGTCAGATCGACGATTTCCTTTTCCGAGAAATGCTCGCGCAGCGCCGCGTAAAGATGATCGGGCGCGCCTTTTGCGGCGAGTTCCGTCAGGCTTTCCGTCCACGCCAGCGCGGCTCGTTCGCGCGGCGTAAACAAAGACGAATCCTCCCAGCCGGCCAGCACATGAAGCCTCTGTTCGCTTTCGCCGTTTTGCCTGGCGTCCTTGCTGTGCATGTCGAGGCAAAATGCGCAGCGGTTGATCTGCGAGGCGCGTGTCTTGACGAGTTCGACAAGGCTCTTCTCGAGGCCGCAGGATCGCGTGTAGGCCTCGAGGCCGAGGGCCGCCTTGCGCGCCTCTGGCGCGATGCGGTCATATTGCAGGCGCGGTCCGGTCATAGGCTTCTCCCGTCATGTGGACGCGTCGGCGCGATGGTCGAGCGCGGCCGGTTCCGGAATGCGGGGCGCCGGTCTGGCCGGGCAAAGAGGCGAGGCCGCAGAAGAATTCCTCGCCCGCCTTCAGCCCGTCCCTAAAGGCGACGAAAGCGGCAATGGGCTGGTTGACAGCAACAGGGTTGTCGGTTTGAACCGCGCGCATTGTCCTCAAAACGAACCAGTTCCAGGCACGCTTGTGGCGTTTCCCCGGCGCGTCCCCTACCGCACAGCCGGTTCCTTCGGCGTCACTTTCATAATGTAGCCCGTGGCGCTCTGGTGGATCAGCAGGCTCTTGCCGTCGCGCGTAACATTGCCGTTGCGGTGGATGCCGGCGTAGACGTTGCCGGAGGCGATCGGGAAACTCTGGAATTTCTCGGTCTTCGGATCGAAGCGCACGAGCGTGTCGGGCCGCACGCCCGATTCATTGTACCAGACGATTCCGTTGAGCACGTTGATGCCGTAGGGATGCGATCCGGGGCCGCTTGGCGAATCCCATTCCCTGGTTTCGCCGGTTTTGGGATCGTGCATGCCGAGCCGGCCCCTGCCTGAATTGACGTACCAGATGCGCCCCTCGGAAATGTCGATGCGGCGCACGGTCGTGCCCGGAAGCGGCAGCTTGACCTCGGTCAGCTCCATCGTCTGCCGGTCAACCTTGTAAATGCAGGGCGCGCCGTTGCAGGCGACCCACGGCGTGCCGTCATGGCCGAACTTGACGCCATAGGGCTTGGCGTTGGTCCTGGTCTTGACGATTTTGACTTCGCCCGTCGCCGGGTCGAGGCGACCGATCATGTCGGATTGCTGCAGCGAGAACCAGAAGATGCCCTTGTCGTCGAACTCGCCGGTGTGCGGGTCCTTGGCGTCCGTCACCGGCATTTTATAGACGACGCTCTTGCCCGTCGCGGGATCGAACTTGCCGATCGTGCCGTTGCCGTTGCCGGTGAACCAGACTCCGCCGGCCTTGTCGATCATCACCGTGTGCGGCAGGGAGCCTTCCGGCAGGTCCCATTCCTGCACGTTGTCGGTTTTGGGATCGATGCGGCCGATGACGTTGCCCCACTGGCCGACATACCAGATCATGCCGTCAGGCGCCTCGATCGGATCGCGTGAGCGCTGACCAAGCTTGATGGTCTTCCATGTCTTGACGTCGATCTCGTAGGGGCCGGGAATGATTTTCGCCGGTCGTTTGGCGGCGGGCGGGAAATGCTGCGCCAGATAATCGAGGATCTGCTTTTGCTGGTCCGGCGCGGGCGTCATATCGACCATTCTCCCGGTCAGTTCCCGCCAGCCCTCGCGGGTGTAGCCGAGGCTTTGCTGGATCTCGCGCGTCTGATGGCACACCGAGCATGTGCCCTGCACGAGGTCCTTGCCCGGCCCCTCGGGCAATCCGGCCTGCGCGATATTTCCGGGCGGTTGTTGCGCGAGCGCCGGCGCGCCCGCGCCGACAAGGAGCGCGAGGCTTGCGGCGCGAAGGAGTGCTAGTCTAGCCAAAGCGGCCTCCTGGTTTTCTGTCGGGAATATAGCTGGCGCAATTTGCGGCGGCGCGAATCGTACGTCAAGATCGGATTTGCGCCGGGATTTGCGCCGGGATTTGCGCCTGGAGCGGCGATCGGATACCGACGCGGAAATGGCCGCATTCTGGCGTTCAGCGGTCCACCCGCGGCTTGCAGCTTATTTCCGTGGCCTTCATGCAACAGCGTGTTCGCGGCGCAACATTGCCGCGCCCGCGCCGCACTGTCGCCATTAACGGACGCTTAACCACGCCGCCAATTGCTCAAATGCAACAGGTCAAATCAACCTTCGATCAAGGTTGATGGAACCTTCGCTTAACCATCGTGGCGCTACCAACGTCAAATGTTTTCGACTGCCAGAAGGATGTCTTCCATGTTTGTTGTTTCGCGCGGCGCCAGGCTCGCGTTTGCTTTCGCCGCCGTCCTCGCAATGGCCGCCTGCGCGAAAAAGGATTCGGTCGACGGCGCTGAAGGCGCCGGCAGCAGG
>JANYDZ010000599.1 GCA_025363375.1 Hyphomicrobiales bacterium | reverse complement strand
GCCTTCGTGAGCATCTCCGCCGCCTATGCGCCGCGCGGGAAAATCGCGGGATGGATGCGCCATCCAATGCTCGTCGCGGTCAAAATCTGGGCATTGGCGCATTTGCTCGCCAATGGCGACCTCGGCTCGGTCATTCTGATGGGATCAATTCTCGCGTTCGCCGTTTTTGATCGTATTTCCACCGGAAAGCGCGGCGACCCGGGCGCGCCGCGCGCCGCTTCCTTTGGCGTCGGCGACGCCGTCGCAATTGTCACAGGCACCATCGCCTATGTCGCGATGCTGTATCTGCACCCCTATCTGATCGGCGTCCCGGTGATGGGCGTGTGAGCGGCAAGGCCCCGCCTGCGCGAGGCGCGTCATAATGGCGCGGGCGCGTGATCCCTTGATTTCGATCAAGGCCGAAAGGGAGGGATGGGGAGGATCCTGGCGCAAGCGACACAGGAGACTCCCATGACCTCATTTGAAATGGTTTACCTCGCCGGCGCCGTGGCGGCGTTCGTCGTTTTCGCGATTGTCTTGCGCTACGCCGACGGTCAGTCGAAACAGGTCCGCGCAACGCGGAGCTGAGCGAAATCAGCAACGGCTCGCGCGCCTACAGGCCGACTTCCCTGGCCTTTGGCGCGACGAACTGGTTGAGCGTTCCATACAAGGTGCGCTCGCCGACCCGCACTTCGACGATCAGCACGTCGTGCAATTGCTCGGGCAGGAATTCGATTCCCTTGAAATGGGCCACGACCGGACCGATTTTGGCGGGATGGGGAACCTTGCCGACCTCGCAGGTTGGCTCGTTGCGCTCGTCGCGCAGCGCGAGATAGGCGCGGAATTTCGACGTCGCCTGTTCAAAGCCCTTGTTGCGTGTCGTGTCGAGAATGTCCTCAACTTGCGCCTTTTCGTCGCAAATAATGGAAAACTCAGCCCGCGCCGCGCCGCAGGAAAGCGCAAGAATTGCCGTCAGTGCCGTTCGCTTCCACATAGAGATAGGCTCCACATATTGCGTTGCGCCGGATTCTCGGTGGTTCCTCTCTGAAAATACGGCCCTTCGGCCGCACCGTGATGATGCGGAATCAAAGAATGACCCCGTCGGGTTAATAAAAGCAAAATGCGGGCCAGCCGGGTTCAGCGGAAGATTTCGCCGAACATTTTAGCCCAGGCGGGCATTCCCGCCTCGATCTCGTCGCCGGAGAAGACGAGCCCGCGAAAGCGCTTCCCGTCGGGAATGAGCTCGGGCACGCGCGCCGACACATTCGGGTTTGTCGGCAGGTAGTCATTGTCCCGGAACAAGGCCTGGCCCTCGTCCGATTGCATGAAATCGAGAAACAGCTTTCCGGCGTTGGGGCGCGGCGCGTCCTTCAACACCGAGGCGACGTTGATCGTCACGGACGACGGCGAGATCGGCAGCCACTTCACCGGCGCTCCCTTGGCCGCGCTGATCACAGCGTGATGGTTGAACATCATGATGCCCAGCGCGTATTCGCCCGCAATCACCTGATCGAGAATTTGCCGCGCCGCGACAGGCGAGCCGGTAATGTTCTGCTTCGCCAGTTTATC
Source organism: Hyphomicrobiales bacterium (assembly GCA_025363375.1). Lineage (GTDB taxonomy): Bacteria > Pseudomonadota > Alphaproteobacteria > Rhizobiales > Beijerinckiaceae > Terripilifer. The sequence continues at coordinate 1,702 of JANYDZ010000599.1, read as the reverse complement.
GAGATAGATTCTGGCCTTCTCCCCGCCGAGTTCGCGGATCATGAGGCCGATGAACCCGGGTCCCGCCGAACTTGAAGCCGTCGAGCCCCATGCCATCTTGCCCTTCCACCTGGGATCGAGCAGGTCGTCCCAGCTTTTCGGTTCGGCGGCCGCCGGCACGAGATCGCTGTTGATGCCGATCGTATTGACAAAATAATTCGTCGCCACCCAGAAACTTTTGGGATCGGCGATGTCCTTCGGCCAGGTTTTCGTGAAATCGGGGATCCAGGGCATCAACATGTTTTCGCGATGCAATTGCAACATGCTCGTGCCATCGACGACATCGGCCTGAAGGCGCCCCGCCCGAGCCTCGTTCAACACGCGCATGACCACGTCGTTCGAGTTAGCGCGGATATAATTGACCTTGACCGCGTATTTTTTCTCGAAGGCGGCGACAAGCGGCAGCACGATCTGCGGAATCGTCTGCACCGTGTACCAGCTGATTTCCCTTTCCTTTTTGGCGGCTTCAATGAGCGCGGCGTCGGCGGCGCGGGCGGCAGCCGCCGCCAGAGCGCAGAATGTCGCGCAAGCCAGAACAAGCCGTCTCATATCGCCCTCCCAAGCAAATAATTCTACCCCTTGCGCGCGCCGTATTTCGCGACGATCTCGCGGGCCCGCGCCAGCAACGCCTCTTCGTTCCTGTTCTGCCGCTCAAGGCCGACGAGTTCGTAATAATCCTGCAACGCGACGAACTCATGTTTGACGGCGTCCGTGTGCCTGTCGCGCTTCAACGCGGCCATCGCGCGCGTCACGCCGCCGACGGCCGCGAACAGGGCCGCCGAGGGATAGGAAACCATGGCGGCGCCGGCTGCCTCCATTTCCTCAAATGCAGGCCAGCCCTTCGGGTTGGCGTTCGAGAAGGTCGCCATCTGCTGGCCCGGGACTTCGCGGACGACGCGCTTGAAATCTTCGATTTTATCGGCGCCCATGGGTTTTGCCATGTCGCAGCCAATTTCCATATACATCTGGCAACGTTCGATGGCGCGTTCGAGGCCTTCGACGCCGAACGCGTCGGAACGCGCCACGATAAACAGGTCCGGGTCCGTGCGCGCGTCCAGCGCGGCTTTCATTTTCGCCAGCATTTCCTCGACGGCAATGACCTGCTTGCCCTCCATGTAGCCGCAGCGGTTTGGAAACACCTGATCGCTGATGAAAACGCCGGCGACGCCCGCGGCTTCAAACGCGCGGATCATCTGGCGCACGTTGTTGACGCCGCCAAAGCCCGTGTCGGCGTCGACGTAAACGGGAATGTTCACGGCGGCGCAGACGCGCGCGTAATGATCGGCGTAATCGCGCATATTGGACTGGCCGGTGTCTGGCTGGGCGAGAATGCCGCCGACGGCGGCGTAACCGCCGGCGGACAGGGCTTCGAACCCCTGCGCCTCGATGACGCGCGCCGAAAGCGCGTCATAGCAGCCCGGCGCCATGGTCATGCCCGGGGATTTCAGGAGCGCGCGGAATTTTTTGCGGACGGACATGGCTGTTTCCTATGGCTGTTTCCTAGAGTGCGTTGGCGTCGCTGCGTTGCGACCAGGGGCGTTGCAGCGACATTTTCTGTTCGAAGGCCGCGATGTCGGACTCATGCTTCAGAGTGAGGCCGATGTCGTCGAGCCCTTCAAGCAGCCGCGTGCGGTCGGCGGGCGATATTTCAAACGCGAAAGCC
>JANYDZ010000558.1 GCA_025363375.1 Hyphomicrobiales bacterium | reverse complement strand
ATGGACCGGATGCGCGCGCGCGGCGAGGACCCCGCGAAAAATCTCGAACGCTCCATCGCCGCCGACAACGCGGTCATCGAGGGTTTCGACAACGTGGTGTTCGGCCTGCACGTCTGCCGCGGCAATCCGCGCACCGTCGATCCGAAGACCGGCAAGATCGCCGCGCAATGGCAACGCGAGGGTTTCTACGACGGCATCGCCGAAAAATTGTTTGGCGGCCTGAAACACCATCGCCTGCTGCTCGAATACGACAGCGAGCGCGCCGGCTCCTTCGAGCCGCTGCGCCACGTGCCGAAGGACAAGATCGCCGTGCTCGGCCTCGTCACCAGCAAATCCTCCGATGTGGAAGACGCCGGCGATCTCGCCCGCCGCGTCAACGAAGCCGCCCGCCATCTGCCGCTGGAGCAGTTGGCGCTGTCGCCGCAATGCGGTTTTGGCGGGCTCTCCTCGCCGTTTCCGCAGGATGCGCAATGGCGAAAATTCGAGACGATGATGGAGGCGGCGCGGAAGGTTTGGGGCTGATCGGATTGTGAGATTGGGACAGCGACAATTCCGCGACGGAGCGGCCATTCAAGCCGCGGCGTTGATTCTGTGATGCGAAGCATTGAAAATAGGCAGGTCGTCGCCGGCCGCTGTTTGCGTCACTTGTCTTTCCCCGTGAACGCGATCCGGATCATGTTCGTCGCGCCCGGCGTCCCGAAAGGCACGCCGGCGACGACGATGATCCGGTCGCCGGCGTTGGAGAAGCCTTCGCGGTTGGCGAATTTTCCCGCGCGCACGGCCATGTCGTCGATGTCGTCGGCGTCCTTGGTGACGATGGCGTGCACGCCCCAGACGAGCGACAGGCGCCGAGCCGTGGCGCGCCGCGGCGTCAGCGCGAGAATGGCGGGCGCGGGCCGTTCGCGCGCGATGCGAAAGGCCGTGGAGCCCGAGGCTGTCCATGCGCAAACGGCCTTCACGTCGAGGGTCTCGGCCACGTCGCGCGCGGCGACGGCGATGGCGTCCGCGCCCGTGGGTTCCGGCGCCATGCGTTGCGCGTTGATGACGGCGCGCCAGACCTGATCGCTTTCGACTTCTTCGGCGATGCGGTTCATCGTCGCCACCGCCTCGACCGGGAATTTTCCGGCGGCGCTTTCAGCGGACAGCATCACGGCGTCGGCGCCTTCGTAGACGGCGGTCGCGACGTCGGAGACCTCCGCGCGCGTGGGCACCGGCGTCGTGATCATCGATTCCAGCATCTGCGTCGCCACGACGACGGGTTTGCCAAGGCGCCGCGCGCTGCGCGTGATGCGTTTTTGCAGGCCGGGCACTTTTTCCAGCGGCATTTCAACGCCAAGATCGCCGCGCGCCACCATCAGCGCGTCGGATATTTCAATAATTTCGTCGAGGCGCGCGATCGCCTGCGGCTTCTCGATCTTGGCGAGCCCCAGCGCGCGGCCGCGCGCGATTTTTTTTACTTCCGCGATATCGTCGGCGCGCTGCACGAAGGATACGGCGATCCAGTCCACGCCCTCATTCAAGCCGGCTTCGAGATCGGAGCGGTCCTTCTCCGTCATCGCCGAGACGGGAATTTCGGTGTCCGGCAGGCTGACGCCCTTGCGATTGGAAATGCGCCCGGCGACATCGACGATGGCGACCGCGCGGGCGGGCTTGGCCTCGGTGATATGCAGGCGCACCTTGCCGTCGTCGATCAGCACCACGTGGCCGGGCGCCAGCGCGCGCAGAATTTCGGGATGCGGCAGATGCACGCGTCCGGAATCGCCGGGCCTGGCGTCGCTGTCGAGCACAAAGGTCTGGCCTTTGACGAGATCGACGCCGCCGTCGGCGAATTCTCCAACGCGCAGTTTGGGGCCCTGGAGATCGAGGAGAATGCCGATCTCGTGGTTGAGTTCCTTCGACAATTCGCGAATGACCCGGATGCGCTCGCGCATGTTGTCATGGGAGGCGTGGCTCATGTTGATGCGGAACACGTCGGCTCCGGCTTCGATCAGGCGCTTGATCGTCTCGCGGTCCTGCGAGGCGGGACCCAGGGTCGCGAGAATCTTTACGCGGCGCAGTCGTCTCATTTGGAGGTTCTTTCAATTTCAGGCGTCGGAAGGCATGCTTTGGGTTACACCCGCGCGGCGGACCTGTCCAAGCTGAACGAATCAGACGGTGTTCAAAACAGATTGATCGCGCCGTGGCGACAACAACGCAAAATCATCGACCCGCCGGCTGTTGCGACGCGTCAGTCAATTGAACGGTCCAGTTTTTGGCGTCCTTGCCGGTGTCGATTTCAAGGAAGCCGGTGCGGTCGAAGCCGCGGACCAGGCAATTCTCGCGGCCCTCGATGCGAAATTCGCGGTCGCGGGCGCACATGAACGCCTTGCCCTTCCACTCGCCGCCGCGCTCGTCCATGGCGTAGACATAGTAGAATTGCGCCGCCAGAGAGCCGCGCAGCAGGGTTTCGCAAGCGTTGCTCTTGAGATTCCACCAGCCCTCGCTGACCCAGCCCTGGCCGTCGGTATAGGCGAGGGACACGCTGATCCGGCTTGAGGAATTGTTGCACAGGCGAAAATCGGCGCGGGCGGCGCTTGCGGCGCAGCCGTTCAGCAGGACAAACGCGATCAGGCCGAGCGCGCGACGAAGGCGAAAGGGCGTGGCGGCGTTAAATCTGGCGGCGTCGGGTTTCACGTGCGGAATTTCGAATCAGGGGCAAGCCAGGCTGGCGGCCAGCTTTTTGGCTTGTGGAAGCCTCTGTCAATGGCGGGGGCGATCCGGGCGATTTGCATTTATCTGCTTTGCATTTTTTTTCAGAAGCTTTCAATCTGCGCGCATGAGCGAACCTGTCGAATCGATTCCCGGCGCGCCCGATGCGGGCGTCCTTTTCATTTGCGACCACGCCTCGAACCATGTGCCTGCGGAATATGGCAATCTTGGGCTGCCCGCGGCGCAATTCGAACGTCACATCGCCTTCGACATCGGCGCAGCCGCCGCTACAAGGCATCTGGCGGCGCGGTTTGGCGCGCCAGCGGTGCTCAGCTGCTTTTCGCGGCTGCTGATCGACGCCAATCGGGGCGGCGACGATCCGACGCTGGTGATGCGCCTGTCCGACGGAGCGATCATTCCGGGCAATGCCACCATCGACGAGGCCGGGATCGACGAGCGCCGCCGGCGGTTCTGGGGTCCTTACCGGCAAGCCGTGGGCGCGGCGCTTGACGCCATGCTGGCTCATGGCCCCGCGCCGGCGATCGTCTCGCTGCATTCCTTTACTCCGGTCTGGCGGGGCTTTGTGCGTCCCTGGCAGATGGCGGTGCTCTGGGACAGCGATTCGCGGCTTGCCGCTCCGCTGATCGAAACACTGCGCGCCGGCGCGATTTCAGTGGGCGACAACGAACCTTACGATGGCGCGCTGGAGGGCGATACGCTGTACGAGCACGGAACACGCAGGGGGTTGGCGCACGTCCTGGTGGAATTCCGCCAGGATCTGGTCGGAGAGTCCCGCGGCGTCGAAGAATGGGCCAACCGCCTTGGCGACGCGCTGGCTCCCGTGCTCGCCCGCCCGCAGGCTCATATGATAAGCTATCATGACAGCCGCGTGGCGCGGCGCAATTGGGGATAGCGACATGAGCCTGGACAAACAGACCCGGATTGAGCTGGAAGCCGCGGCGTTTCGCCG
>JANYDZ010000550.1 GCA_025363375.1 Hyphomicrobiales bacterium | reverse complement strand
CGAGTTTGGTTGCGGCGGCGCGCGAGAGCGAGACGTCCAGGGCAAAGCTCATGGGATTGTCGGCGGCGATGGCTTGCGCCGGCGCAAAGGCGAGGAAGGCCGCGCTAAATACGATGGCTCTTGTCGCAAGCATGGTCCACGCTCCCCGGCTCTGAAGGGGCCTACCAGATTTTCCGCTTCGTTCCATCGTGGAACGGGTTCTTCGAACCCTTCTTCGAAATGCGGATCGGCACGCCGTGCAGTCCAAAGGTTTCGCGCAATCCGTTGACGAGGTAGCGCTCGTAGCTGGTCGGCAGCGCGTCGAGCTGGTTGCCGAAGATGACGAAATAGGGCGGGCGCGCCTTGGGCTGCGTCATGTAACGGATCTTGATGCGGAAGCCCGAGACGGCGGGCGGCGGGGTCTTTTCAATCGTCGGCGTGAGCCAGCGGTTTAAGCGGCCCGTGGATATGCGCGTGTTCCAGATTTCATGCACCTTGAAAATGGCTTCCATGAACTTCTCGATGCCCGCGCCCGTGAGACCCGAGAGCGGGATCACCGGCGCGCCCTTGACCTGCGGCAACAGGCGGTCCGCCTCCTCGCGCAGCTCTTTCAGTTTGGCGTTCTGGTTGGGGATGAGGTCCCACTTGTTGAGGCCGATCACCAGCGCCCTGCCCTCGCGCGACACCAGATCGACGATGGTGAGGTCCTGTTTCTCGAAGGGGATGGTCGCGTCGAGCAGCACCACCACGACCTCGGCGAATTTCACCGCGCGAATGGCGTCGGCGGCGGCGAGTTTCTCCACTTTATCGTGGATATTGGCGCGCCGGCGCAGGCCCGCCGTGTCGAACATTTTCATTTTCCGCACGGTGCGGTCGGCGCGGGTGTAGTCGAACTCGACGCCGATGGAATCGCGGGTAATGCCGGCTTCCGGCCCCACCAGCAGGCGGTCTTCCCCCAAAATGCGGTTCAACAGCGTGGACTTGCCGGCGTTGGGGCGCCCGACGACGGCGATGTTGAGAGGCTTTGACGTGTCGAGTTCGCTGCCGTCCTCCTCGTCGCCAAAGACCGGGCGGGCCGCGTCTTCCTCCTCGTCGTCGTAGACGACGGTGGTCTGCACGGGCAAGGCCTCGCGCAGGGCGTCATAGAGTTCGTTGAGGCCCTGGCCATGTTCGGCGGAGAAGGGCACGGGATCGCCCAGGCCCAGCGACCAGGCGTCGTGGACGCCAGCTTCCGACGCGTGGCTCTCGGATTTGTTGCACAGCAGGATAATCGGCTTTCCGGCGCGGCGCACGAGGCCGGCGAAATAGGAATCCGTCGGCGTGACGCCGACGCGCGCGTCGATCATGAACAGTATGGCGTCGGCAAGGCCGATGGCCGCCTCGGTCTGGGCGCGCATGCGGCCGGTGAGGGTGGCGGCGTCGCCCTCCTCGAGGCCGGCTGTATCGACGATGGTGAAGGACAAGTCAGCGAGTTTCGCCGCGCCCTCGCGGCGGTCGCGGGTGACGCCGGGCTGGTCGTCAACCAGCGCCAGCTTCTTGCCAACCAACCGGTTGAACAGCGTGGACTTGCCGACATTCGGGCGGCCGATGATGGCGAGAGTGAAGGTCATAGATATCCAATCGGAGGGGCGGCGATGCGCCAGCCCTCGCAGGCGTTCAAAACGCCTAATTCGTCTTGCCGGCGCTGACGAGCCCGAGCAGCGCTTCGGCGCGCTGGCGGATCGCCTGCGGCGTCTGGGAATCCACCACAATGGCGTCGAACCAGCGGCCCGCCGCCTCGAAATCATTGGCCTTGAGGGCGGCGAAAGCCAGCAGTTCGCGCGCGGAATTGCGGAAGGGTTGGCCGGCCGCCGCCAGCGGTTCGAGGCGGTTCTTGATCTCGGCGGCGTCGGCCTCGTCGAGCCGCAGCATGGCGGCGCGCAGATTGGCGATATCGCGCATCAGAGGGTCAACGGCGTTGTCGGCGGCCAGACCATCATAGATCGCCACCGCCTTGGGCTTGTCGCTCACGGCAAGTTCCGCCGCGCCGCGGAAGCGCGCCAGCAGCGCATAGCCCGCAGGGCCCTGTTTGATAACCTCCTGAAAGGCGGCGTCGGCCTCCACGGGCTTGTTCTCGCGGGCCAGTTGCAGCGCCGCCTCATAGCGGGCGCCGGTAGCCTCGGCGGCGGCGCGGATGCTGTTCTGGTAATAGCGCCAGCCGCCGGCGGCCGCGACGATGACGACGGCAAGGGCGATCAGAGAGTTCTGGTGCTTCGACCAGAACTCCATCGCCTTGTCGCGGCGGACTTCCTCATCGACTTCGCGAAAAATATCGGACATTGCCAACTCAGGGGAATTTGCCGCCGGAAGCGGGATTTGCCAGTGCGGTTAGCATGAGCCGGCGGCAAAGGCGAGGGAATTTGGGGATTTGGTCCAAAGCGTCCGCCAAACAGGCGCGATCCCTCCGCAGCCGCCCGCCAAACTCACATTCCCCGCGTTTGGCTTCACGCCGACCACAGCAGGGCGGCGTTGGTTCCCGGCGGCAGCGGCTGCGGATTAAGTTCGACCACGCCATCGCGCACGCGCAATCGATAGGTCGCCAGCTTTTCCGTGAACGGCGCGGGCGCGCGGCCGTCTTCCAGTCTGTACTGGTAGCCATGCCATGGGCAGGTGATGCAACCCTCGATCACCCGGCCCTCGCCCAGCGGGCCGTTCTGATGGGCGCACAGGTTCGTCACAGCTGAAATGACCGCGCCATCGCGGAACACGGCGATGCGTTCGCCGCCCGGCGCCGCGACAATGCGCGCCTGTTTGTCGGGAATGGATTGCGGCGGCCCGACAACCAGCCAGCCGCCGCTGGCCGTCCCGCTCGCCGAATCGCCCGCCCGTTCGCGCCGGCCCGCCGCGATATGCAGGCCCGCCACCAGAGTGAAAGACCCGCCCAGCAACGCCGGCAGCGCCGGCGCGTATTCATGCTGCATGAGGCCGAGCGACACATGCATGACGAGAAGTCCATAGGCCGCGTAAACGGCCATGTGGATCGCCTTCCACACCGGCGGCGACAGAAAGCCGAGCCAATAGTCATGCGATGTCGCGGCCATGACGAAGAAGACACTTAACGCCGCCAGGCCGATCGCCTTCGTCGTGAAGCCGATGAACTTCGCGTAATTGGCGCCGGTGACGAATTCATTGAAGAAGTCCGGCAAAGCGCCCTGCGCGTAAAACCAGTCCGCCACCGAAAAAGCGTGGACGCAAGCGACGCAAAACGCCAGCACGCCGAAATGCCGGCGGTTGTAAAGCAGCGGCAGACAGCGCGGATTGAGCCGCGCCAGCGGGCCGATGCACAGGATCAGCGTGATCATGGCGAAGGCGCAGATGCCGAAGGCGCGCAGGCGCAGGCCGGCCCAGTCCGCCGGGCTTTTCGGCGGATCGAATTTAACGCCCGCGAAGTAAATCGCGCCGATGAGCGCGCCAACGCAGGCGAGGAGAATGATGTCGTAAACGATCTTGTCGCGGTTCCATTGCACCGCGCGGAAGCCGGCGCTCATTTGCCGGCCTCCGTTTGGACGGGCGGGTCCGGCGGCGGACGCCAGGCGAGCGCCAGCGTGAAGCCCGCCGCGACCAGCAACGCAAGCACGGGCCAGACGAGACGGTGAGCTGTGCGATGGGCGCGCCTCATGAACGCTCCGCCCTGCGCCATTGCGCGAAGACCAGCGGCCAGAGGATCATGGCGCCGGGAATCAGCAGAATGCGCGCGCCCCAGGAGACCGGCGCGCGTTCGGCGTTGGCGCGCTCAGCGCCGCGCAGCGCGAAAAAAAGCGCGAAGACGAAACCGACGCCAAGATAAATCGCGATGACCTGAAAGAAGAACATGACGCCCCTACTTCTTCAGCCCGTAAACATCGTCGATCCTGTCCCAGGCGTCGTAGCCCACGACCTTCTTGTAATCGTCGAACTTCATGCCGCCGCCGCGCAGCGCAAAGGCCCCCGACTTCATGTCGTCGTAGACATTCTTCATCGCCAGCGCCGCGTGGAAAATCGCGTCCAATCCAAACGGGATGGCGGAAAAACCCAATTGCTCCAGCTCCTTGGGCGTCAGGATCGGAGTTTTTCCACCCATCAGGGGATTGGCGAACTGCGGCACGTCGAAGGCCTTGCCCAGAATCTCAAGCTCCCTGACCGTCTCAGGCGCCTCGACGAAAATCGCTTCGGCGCCCGCCTTGATGTAGCGCTCGGCGCGGCGCAAGGCGTCGTCGAAACCGTTGACGGAGCGCGCGTCGGTGCGCGCGCAGATCAGCGTTTCCTGGTTCATGCGCTCGGCGTTGGCGGCGCGGATTTTCGCCTCCATGACTTCGGGCGGCACCACCGCCTTGCCGCTCATGTGGCCACAGCGTTTGGGCCAGGCCTGATCCTCCAGAAACACGGAACTCACCCCCATGCGCTCATAGACATGCAGGGTGTGCACCGCGTTTTTCACGTCGCCGTAGCCGTCGTCGATATCGACCAGCAGCGGCAGATCGCAGGCGCCGACAATGCAATTCACCGCGGCGGAAATTTCGCCGAGACCCCGCAGCCCGATGTCCGGCACGCCATAGCGCACGCCCACAACGGGAAAGCCGCCGATGAAAAGACAATCGTGGCCTGCGGCCTGCGCCAGCCGCGCGCTCAGGGCGTCATGGGCTCCGGGCACAACCAGCAGGCGCTTTTCCTTGAACGCGTTGAACAGCAGCGTGCGGAAGGAGGTTTTCGACATCGGGCGTTTCCGTCGTTGGATCAGGCGATGGTCGGCGGCGCCGGCTCGAATGTCAAACTGGAAACCGACGCCGAAAACCGACGCCGGGAACCGACGCCGCGCGCGGGCGTTGATTCATCGCAATGCCGCTTCCCGCGCCAGGCGTAGAAATGCCCCGCCATCCCCCAGGGAGCCATGGACATGAACGACCAGCCGGGAGAATCTTCAACGCCGCGCGCCGCTTCCCCGCAACGGGGCGGCGCGCCCAAACGAACCTGGACCGAAGAGCTTGAGGTGACCGGCGAAGAACTCGTCGCGCGCGTCAAACATCTGGCCGCGGAAGGTCAGGTCGCGCGCATCCGGCTGATCGAGCCAGACGGCGATATCGTCCTCGACATGCCCCTGACGATTGGCGCCATCGCGGGCGGCGCCGTTGTCGTCGCCGCGCCGCTGCTGGCTGTGATTGGCGCGCTCGCCGCCTTCGTCACCAAGGTCAGGCTTGAGATTGTGCGCAACGGCGACGGCCCGCCAACGGGGTCGGAGCCGCATTGACGCGCCTTTACCCCAACGCCTTCGCGTAAACCTCCGGCTTGAAGCCGACGATGAGCGCTTTGCCGGTGTCCAGCACCGGGCGCTTTATCATCGAAGGCTGCGCCAGCATGAGGGCGATGGCCTTCTTTTCGTCGAGGTTCGCCTTGTCCGCGTCGGGCAGTTTGCGAAACGTGGCGCCGGCGCGGTTGAGCAGCGTTTCCCACCCGACCCGCCCGCACCACGTTTCCAGTGACGCGCGGTCGACGCCCTTGAACTTGTAGTCGTGAAAATCGTGCGCGACCTCATGGTTCTCCAGCCACGTCCGCGCCTTCTTCATGGTGTCGCAGGCTTTGATGCCGTGGATGGTGACGGGCATGGTTTGACGCTCGCTAAAAATGCTTCATTCATGTATTTGGGCATGTATTTAGGAATGCGACGGCGCGCGCCGTCATATGGCGGGCCACAGCATGGGTATCGTCTCGATCAGATGCAAGGCTTCATCAAGTGTGACGCCCTTGTGAAGGCGCCGCCATTGTCCGGTATGCCGATGCCACATCACATCGAACCGAACCTCCACGAGGCATTCCTCGACATGGTCGAGGCGCGTGAACGGCGCGTCGAACTCCTCGCCGGCGTTGTCGGGAAACCCGGAGCGATAGCGCGTGATGAAACTGTATTTCGAGCCGCGCCATTTGCCGTAGATATCGACGGGATAGTTGAACGACGAGGGGCAAATTTGCGGCAGACCGCGCGGTTTCAAAAAGTTGGCGATGAGAGCCTCGCATTTGCGGGCGATGGCGGCTTTCGCGTCCGCGTCGAGCTTTTTGACCCGAACCCATTGGCGCTGTTTTGTCGGCAATGGCGGCCTCCCCCTCGAAAAAACAAACAGACCGATTTCGTCGAAGCTTTAAAGCCCCGCAGCCTTCCGCAGCGCCGCGTTGATACGGTCCTGCCAGCCGGGGCCGTCCTCCTGGAAATGATCCAGCACGTCTTTATCCAGGCGGATGGAGACGAGTTCCCGCGCGCCGGGTATCGCAGGCGCCTTCAGCGCGGGCTCGGCCTCCACGGGCTTTGCCTTGGCGCCCTTGAAGGCCGCTTCCGCGGCGGAGAACGGATCAAGCGCGCGGCGGCGGATGGGGGGATTGGGCATAGTGAAGCTCCGGGGATTGAAGGCGACCACATTGACCAGAATCACTGTCGAGACGACAGCCTCATTCGCACTCGATAGCATGCCTCATGTTGGCGCCCAATGGAGCCGTTGGCGCTTTAACCCCCCGGCCCGCGCGCTGCGCACATTGGTCTGTCCAAAATCATCGCCTTTGCAGAGCAACGGCGAGCCCTGAGAACGCGGACGCACAGGTTGGCGTCGAGCAAGCAGCGGAGCATCAGAATTTTCCGCGCTCCCGCGCCGCCGGCTGCCCGCCCGGCTCCTTGCTTCAAAAGCCAGGAGCACAAACGGGATATCTAAATCACAAATTCATTCCCACTCGATTGTTTAAACAGCACATAACAAATTGAAATTGCTATTAAATTTCTTGCTCTGGCGAGCAAATTCCGACGCTGAAGCCGTCAAAAATCTATGCTTTTGATTTAAAAGGGAAAATCGCCGAAATATTTATTTTGAGGTTTCGCCGACTATCGAGACCAGTCGGACAATTTTTGCACCTCACGGCGTTTGGCGGCGTACCGACTCCGTCTCGAAAAGTACCGTCAGGAACTCATAC
>JANYDZ010000499.1 GCA_025363375.1 Hyphomicrobiales bacterium | reverse complement strand
ACCGAGACGCCGCCCGGAATTTCGAAATTGCGAAGTTGGATGAAATTGAAGTCTGCGGGATCGAAGGTTTTCATGAGCGGCATCACTGTTGCGCGGCAAGCCCGCAGTTTACGTCCGGTCGAGCTGGATGACAAAGCGCGCGATCATCGGTGGCATGTGATGCTCAAATTCAGCCTTTGAAAACGGGCGTTATTGACAGGTTGCGGAAAGCGTGTCGGAAAATAATGAGGTTTCTGCGACGCCCTGTGCTCGATGCTGGCGAGCATTGCCACCACCCATCCGGGCGTTGCAGAAACTTTGTTGCACGAAACCGCGATTCACGCGCGAGCGCTATGGGGATTTGGCTCGCGCGCCGGGGCGGACACGGAGCCACGCGGCGATGCGTGGCAAGGCATGACGGCGGCCATGGCGTCTCTGCGGGGCAATGAAGCGTGATCTTGCCGGGTCGTGTCCGTCGATCGATCGCGGCGGGCGCGGCGTGAGCCGGCAAACAGATCGATCGGTGCGCGCCGCCTCGTCTTCGCCGAAGCGAACCCGCGCATGATCGAATATAGCCATGCCGACTTCGCTGGCAGTCATGACGTATCGGCCCTCCATGCGCGACGGGGACGCGAATGCGATCCCTCGAAGCTTTCGACGAGTTGCATCCGGCCGCCGCAACACGGGCATGGCGGTGGATCGACCGGCGAAGTTTGATTGGCATCAGCCTGCGCAACATCCGCGCATTCAGTTCGATCTCGCCGCACGCCGAGCAATCGGCGGCACAGCGCCAGTTTTTCGGCGCGATGTCCATTGGCGAACAATCCGTAATGCCGGATACGATTGAACCCGTCCGGCAGAACATGAAGCAGGAACCGGCGGATGAACTCGCCGGCGGCGAGCTTCATCACCTTGCGTCCGACCTCGTCATTCGCGCGATAGTCCTTCCAGCGAAAGCTGACATGCCCGTCGGACATCTCGACGAGCCGACTGTTGCCGATGGCGACACGGTGCGTGTAGCGCGCCAGATAGGCGAGCACCTGTTCCGGCCCCGCGAACGGACGTTTGGCGTAAACCACCCATTCGCGCTTGTGGAGCGGAGCCAGTCGGGAGAGAAACGCGGCGCGATCGGCGAGCGCCGCGAGATCGGTGAAGAACTTCAGTTGGCCGGCGTCGTGGAGCGCGACGAGGCCTTCGAGAAACAGCCGCCGAAACAACCGCGAGAGCACGCGCACCGGCAGAAAGAACCCCTGCCTGCACGATATCCAGCGCGCGCCGTTGGGAGACACTCCGCCGCCCGGAACGATGCAATGGACATGCGGGTGGTGATCAAGGTTTTGCCCCCAGGTGTGCAGCACGGCGGTGAGGCCGATCTCGGCCCCGAGGTGTTTGGGATCGGCGGCGATCGTCATGAGCGTCCGCGCGGCGGCCTTGAACAAAAGCCCGTAGACCGCCGCCTTGTTCTGAAAGGCGATCGCGCCGACCTCGGCGGGCAGCGTGAACACCACGTGGAAATACGACGCCGGCAACAGGTCCGCCGCTCGCGCCGCCAGCCAGCGCTCCGCCGCGCGCCATTGACACTTGGGACAATGGCGGTTGCGGCAGGAATTGTAGGCGATCCGCGTATGCGCGCAGTCTTCGCAACGCTCGACGTGGCCGCCGAGCGCCGCCGTGCGGCAAAGTTCGATCGCCGTCATGACGCGGCGCTGGGCGAGGCTCACATGGCCGGCGTTGGCCGCGCGCCATGCCTCGCCGTGGCGACGGAAGATATCCGCCACCTCCAGCTTCGGTTTCGACATGGCCGTCGGCTCAGTCGAGCGGCGGCGCTTCGATGGTCATACGTTCGAGCGGGCTCTGGATTTGTCGGATCGTATCGATCGCGACGCGGGTGTAGCGCGTTGTCGAGTTGATGTTGCGATGGCCGAGCAGTCCCTGACTGACGCGGATATCGACCCGCTGCTCCAGAAGGTGTGTCGCGAAACAATGTCGGAGAGTGTGCACCGTTACTTTTTTGTCGAGACCCGCCGCCCCGGCGGCTTCG
>JANYDZ010000474.1 GCA_025363375.1 Hyphomicrobiales bacterium | reverse complement strand
CGACCGTTGCCGGCGCCGATGAAGTCAAACTGCCGCCTTTCGACGCAGCCCCATTCTCTCTTGGCCTGCTTTGGCCGTTTGACGCGCCGATCGATTCCAGAGCGCCGCCGCATTCCTGACTTTGTTCCGAGGATTCCGCATGCCCACCAATATTCTCATGCCCGCCCTGTCTCCCACCATGGAGAAAGGCAATCTCGCGCGCTGGCTGAAAAAAGAAGGCGACACGATCAAGTCCGGCGACGTGCTCGCGGAGATCGAGACCGACAAGGCGACCATGGAGGTCGAGGCCATCGATGAGGGCGTGCTGGCGAAGATCGTCGTCGCCGCCGGCACGAACGACGTGCCGGTCAATCAACTCATCGCGGTCATCGCCGGGGATGGCGAGGATGTGAAGGCCGTCGCGGCTGCCGGCGGAGCAGCGCCCAGGGCGGCGGCTTCCGTTGCCCCGAACGTAGCCGCGCCCGCGCCTGTCGCAAACGCAGCGCCTGTCGTGACGGCTCCGGGCGGCGAGGCGCCGCGGCCCAAAATCTTCGCCTCGCCGTTGGCAAAGCGCCTCGCGAAGGAAGCCAACCTCGATCTTGCTAAAATCAAGGGCTCCGGCCCGCACGGCCGCGTCGTCGAGCGCGACGTAAAGGGGGCGATCCTGGGCGGCGGCGCCAGATCCGCGCCCGGCATGTCCGCGCCCGCGCCGGCGCCAATGTCGCCGTCGCAACCGCAGGCGGCGCGCGCGCCCTCCATGTCCGACGACATGGTCAAAAAGCTGTTCGCGCCGGGCAGCTACGAGGAAATTCCGCACGATTCCATGCGCAAGACCATCGCGCGCCGGCTCATCGAAGCCAAATCCACGATCCCGCATTTCTACCTCGTGGTGGATTGCGACATCGACGCGCTTCTCAATGCGCGCGAACACATCAACGCCAACGCGCCCAAGGGCGCGGACGGCAAACCCGCCTACAAGATTTCGGTTAATGATTTCGTCATCAAGGCGCTCGCAGTGGCCTTGCAACGCGTGCCCGACGCCAATGTGTCGTGGACCGAAAGCGCCATGTTGAAGCACAAACACAGCGATATCGGCGTCGCCGTGTCGATTCCCGGCGGGTTGATCACCCCGATCGTGCGCAACGCCGAGACCAAGGGGCTGTCGTCCATTTCAAATGAAATGAAGGATTTCGCCGCGCGCGCCCGCGCCCGCAAACTCAAGCCCGAGGAATATCAGGGCGGCTCCTCCGCCGTGTCGAATCTGGGCATGTACGGCATCCAGAACTTCTCCGCGGTGATCAATCCTCCGCACGCATCCATCCTCGCGGTGGGCGTCGGCGAACAGCGCGTCGTCGTGAAGGACGGCGCGCCGGCCGTGGCGACGCTGATGAGCGTCACCCTCTCGGTCGATCACCGCGCCGTCGATGGCGCGCTCGGCGCGGAACTGTTGGCGGCGTTCAAGAAGCTGATCGAAAATCCCATGGGGATGCTGGTGTAGGATTGCCGAGAGCAACGCGTTGAAACGGGCCGGCCCAATGACTGAAACCAGCGCGTCCGCCTCCCGTTTCAGCCTCACGCATGTATCGCTCTGCGTCGCGGCGCTGTCCTTTGGCGCGGCCATGTTTCAGGGCTACGTCAACAGCCGCAACCTTGAGATCGTGCAGCGCGACATCGGCCGCAGGGAGCATATCCGCGCCTGCCGGGAGGCGATCGAAGGGTTTTTCGATGTGAAGCTGCGCATCGCCCGCATGATCGAACTCGCGCGGCCCGGCGCGGCGCCGGACGCCTTCGACGCCAACATGGCTGTCAGCCGCTTCGGCGCCATTGGCACCTATCTCGCCAATTTTCAGGGCGAGGACGCGCGCTACGACTACACCTTGCTGACGCGCGAGTTGCAACGGCTCGTCGATGCCGCGAAAGCCGGCGGCGTGGCCGCGGACGATTCCTTCTTCAAGGCCGCGAACGGGATGTTCGACAAGATGAACAGCGATTGCGTGCGGTCCTCGCGCGTCTCTCTGCAATAACAATTTTCGCAATCAACCCAAGAGACTGATATGGCAAATTCCTACGACATCCTCATCATCGGCGGCGGCCCCGGCGGCTATGTCACCGCCATCCGCGCCGCGCAGCTCGGTTACAAAACCGCGCTCGTCGAACGCGAACATCTCGGCGGCATCTGCCTCAACTGGGGCTGTATCCCCACCAAGGCGCTGCTGCGTTCCGCTGAAATTTTTCATTACGCCAGGCACCCCGAAGCCTATGGTCTCAAGGTCGAGGGCAAGGTGACCGCCGATCCCGCCGCCATCGTGAAGCGTTCGCGCGGCGTCTCCACGCAGCTCAACACGGGCGTCGGATTTTTGCTGAAGAAGAACAAGGTCGATGTGATCTGGGGCGAGGCCTCGATCACAAAAGTGGGCGAGGTCGTCGTCGGCAAGGCGAAGAAAGCCGCCATGCAGCCGCAGGCGCCGGCGCCCAAGGGAGTATTGGGGGAGGGGACCTATGCCGCCAAGCACATCATCCTTGCCTCCGGCGCGCGCCCGCGCGTGCTGCCGGGCATAGAACCTGATGGAAAACTGATCTGGACCTATTTTGAAGCGATGGTGCCGCCCGCGTTTCCCAAATCGCTGATCGTCATCGGCTCTGGCGCGATCGGCATCGAATTCGCCAGTTTCTATCGCACCATGGGCTGCGAGGTGACGGTCATCGAAGTGCTGCCGCAAATTCTTCCCATCGAGGACGCCGAGATCGCCGCGCTCGCCCGCAAGCAGTTCGAGAAAGCCGGCATCAAAATCATGACCTCGACGAAGGTCACCAAGGTCGAGAAGGGCGCC
>JANYDZ010000460.1 GCA_025363375.1 Hyphomicrobiales bacterium | reverse complement strand
GGCGAAGGCGGCAAGGGGCCGCTGCTGGTCATTCTCGACGACGGCTGGCCGGCGGCGCCGACATGGGATCAGCGCGTGCTGGCGGTGACCGAGCGCATCAACGGCGCGGCGCGCGACGGGCGCGCGACGGCGCTGCTGGCGATCTCCGACGGCGGCCGCGACGTGCTGGTGGCCGACGCTGCGAAATCGCTGGAGCGTCTGCGCGCGCTGAAGCCGCATCCGCATGTTCCCGACCGCATGGCGGCCTTGCCCGCCGCGCAGCGCTTTCTCGCGGCCAACAAGGACGTGGATGTGACGTGGGTCGCCGATTCGCTGGCCTCCGGCAATGGACGGGCTTTCGGCGAAGGGCTCGACGCCGCGCTCGAAGGGCGCCCGATTCATGTCGTGACCCAGGACCGCGCGGCTCTGGCGATCACCGGCGCGGAAAACGGCGCGGGCGCGCTGGAAGTGAAACTGGCGCGGGCGACGAACGAGGGGCGCTCGGCGGGCCTGCTGCGGGCGCTCGACATGCGTGGTCTGGTCGTGGGCGAGGCGCCTTTCGACTATGGTTTTACGCGCGAAGCCAAGGGGCGTTTCGAACTGCCGATTGAATTGCGCAACGAGATCGCGCGCGTGGAAATCGCCGATGAGCGGTCGGCGGGCGCGGTCACCCTGCTCGACGAGCGCTGGAAGCGGCGTCGGGTCGGCGTGTTCTCCGGCGTCACCGCCGACACGGCGCAACCGTTGCTGTCGCCGTCCTATTACGTGGTGAAGGCGCTCGCGCCCTTCGCCGACGTGCGCGAACCTCGTCCGGGCCGCGGCGATCCGATTCTGAGCCTTCTGGAAGACCGCGTTTCCGTCGTTGTGCTCGCCGATGTGGGCGTCGTCGCGGGGCCGGCGCACGACCAGCTGGCGAAGTTCGTGGAAGACGGCGGCATGCTGCTGCGGTTCGCCGGCACGCGGCTCGCGGGCTCCGCCGACGATCTCGTGCCCGTGCGGCTGCGGCGCGGCGGACGCGTGCTGGGCGGCGCGCTGTCGTGGGACACGCCGAAGAAACTGGCTCCGTTCGAACGCGAGAGCCCGCTGTTTGGACTGAAAGTCGTCGATGAAGTCACCGTCACGCGGCAGGTTCTGGCGGAGCCGGAAGCCGGACTTGCCGGCAAGACCTGGGCGGCGCTCGCGGACGGCACGCCGCTGATCACAGCCGCGCGGCGCGGCAAGGGGCTGATTGTGCTCGCGCATGTGACGGGCGACACAACGTGGTCGAACTTGCCGCTGTCGGGATTGTTCGTCGATCTGCTGCGGCGGGTTGTCTCAATGGCGGTCGAGAATGGCGCCGCCATTTCGTCCGAGGCCACCAACGCGCCGGCGCCGTCGAGCGAAACAATCGCGCCGAGCCGCACGCTCGATGGTTTTGGCGCGCTCGGCGCGCCGCCGCTGACGGCCAGACCCATCCCGGTCAATTACGCCGGCGCCGCCAGCGCCGAGCACCCGCCGGGATTTTATGGTCCGGGCGACGCATTGACCGCTGTCAATACGCTGTCGCCTGGTGATAAGCTCGAACCCATGAACTTCGCCGGGTTGAGGCTCGTGATGGAATCACTGCGCAAGGCCGAACCCATCGATCTCAGGCCATGGATCGTGACGCTGGCGTTTTTGCTGCTGGCGCTCGACGCCGTCGTGTCGATCTGGCTGGCGGGCGGATTGGGCCGCCTCGCGCGTCGGCCGCTCGCCGCCGCGCTGGCGCTGGGACTGGCGCTCATGGGCGCGATGAGCGCGCTGGCGCCGCGCGCGGACGCGCAGGAACGGGCGCAGGAATTCGCGCAAGATCGA
Organism: Hyphomicrobiales bacterium; assembly: GCA_025363375.1. Taxonomy (GTDB): domain Bacteria; phylum Pseudomonadota; class Alphaproteobacteria; order Rhizobiales; family Beijerinckiaceae; genus Terripilifer. Next base: position 4,095 of record JANYDZ010000460.1, on the reverse strand, counting down.
ACGTTTCAGCCGCGCCCCGGCATTTCCACGCAGGCGCCGGCGCTGCCGCCTTCGCCGAAGGAGCTTGAAGCCGTGTTGAAGACGCGGCTCGCCTATGTGGCGACCGGCGACAAGCGCGTCGACGAAGGCAGCGAGGTCGGGCTTGCGGCGCTGTCGCGCGCGCTTGCGGCGCGCACCTCGCTGAATCCCGGAGAGCCCATCGGGCTTGATCCGGCGCGGGACGAACTCGCCTTTTATCCCTTCATCTACTGGCCGATCGTGTCGGACCGGCCGCTGCCGACGCCGGAGGCGGTGACGCGCATTTCCGGCTATATGAAGAATGGCGGCATGATCGTGTTCGACACGCGCGACGCCCTGACCACGCGCGCCGGCGGCCCGCCGACGCCGGAGCAGGCCTGGCTGCGCAAGCTGCTCGACAATGTCGATGTGCCCGAACTTGAAGTGGTGCCCCGCGACCATGTGGTGACCAAGACGTTCTATCTGCTGGACGGCTTTATCGGCCGCACGACCATCGGCCAGACGTGGATCGAGGCCTTGCCGCCCGATACGCCCGGCGGCGCGGACCGTCCGGCGCGCGCCGGCGACAGCGTCTCGCCGCTGATCATCACATCGAACGATCTGGCCGCCGCCTGGGCTGTGTCGCGCAACGGCGACGCGTTGTTTCCGCTGGTGCCGGGCTCGGCGCGGCAGCGCGAGATGGCGCTGCGCGGCGGCATCAACCTCGTGATGTACACGCTGACGGGCAATTATAAGGCCGACCAGGTGCATGTGCGCGACTTGCTGGAGAGGCTCGGGCATTGACCTCTTTCAACATTTCAATTGCGCCGCTGGTTCCTGTCGGGCTGCTGATTGCGCTGGCCATTCTCGGCCTTGCGACCGTGGCGCTCGGGTTTTACGCGCGGCGGCGCGGGACGTGGCTGCGCGCGATCGGGCTTGGCCTTGTGCTGGCCGCGCTCGCTGATCCTTCGCTGGTTCGCGAAGACCGCAATCCTCTGAAAGACGTGGTCGCCGTCGTCATCGACAAGAGCGCCAGCCAGAATATCGGCGAGCGCAGGGCGCAGACCGAGGCGGCGCGCGCGGAGATCGAGAAGGCGCTGGCGGCGCTGGGCAATATCGAGCCGCGCTTTGTCGAGGGCGGCGGGACGGATTCGGGCAACGACGGCACCAAGCTGTTTTCGGCTTTGAACCTCGCGCTTTCGGACGTGCCGCCCGAGCGCGTCGGCGGAGCCATCCTCGTCACCGACGGTGTCGTCCACGACATTCCCGCCAACCCGGCCGCGCTGGGTTTCCATGCGCCGCTGCATGTGTTTGTGACGGGGCAGGCGGGCGAGCGCGACCGCCGCATCGAACTGGTGGAAGCGCCGCGTTTCGGCATTGTCGGCAAGGATCAGACGATTGTCGCGCGGGTGCTGGATTCGGGGGACCGCGGCGAGCCTGTGACGGTCAGCGTCAAGCGCGACGGCGTGGAGATCGCCAATTTGCGCGCGGCGGTGGGCCAACTGGTGCGCGCGCCCGTGCGCATCGAACATGGCGGCCCCAATGTCATCGAGCTCGATGTGGCGGTGTTGCCGAATGAATTGACCGCCGTGAACAACAAGGCGGTGGTGACGATCGAGGGCGTGCGCGACAAGCTGAAAGTGCTGCTGGTTTCGGGCGAGCCGCACGCGGGCGAGCGCACCTGGCGCAATCTGCTGAAGTCCGACGCCAACGTCGAACTGGTGCATTTCACCATTCTGCGGCCGCCGGAAAAGCAGGACGGCACGCCGACGAATGAATTGTCGTTGATCGCGTTTCCCACCGCCGATCTGTTCGGGCGCAAGATCAATGAATTCGATCTGATCATCTTCGACCGCTATTCGAACCAGACGGTTCTGCCTTCGGTGTATTTCCAGAACATCGTAAAATACGTGCGGGACGGCGGCGCCATGCTGATGGCCGTGGGGCCGGATTATTCAGGGCGGGATGGATTGTTTTATTCGGCGCTGGGCGCGATCGCGCCGGGCAAGCCGGATGGGCGGTTGATCGAACGGGCTTTCCGGGCTGGAATTACCGATGATGGATTGAAGCATCCTGTGACGCGCGATCTGCCGGGCTCGCAGGCCTCGCCGCCGGCGTGGAGCGAGTGGTTCCGTCAGGTGCGCACGGAGAAGACGCGCGGCGTGTCGGTCATGTCGGGCGCCGACAACATGCCGCTGCTGATGCTGTCGCGCGAGGGCAAGGGCCGCGTGGCTTTGCTGACCTCCGATCAGATCTGGCTGTGGGCGCGCGGCTTTCAGGGCGGCGGACCGCATATCGACCTGCTGCGCAAGCTGGCACACTGGCTGATGAAGGAGCCAGAGCTTGAGGAGGAGGCTTTGCGGGCCACCGCCCGCGGCAAGGAAATGATTGTGACGCGGCAGAGCCTGAAGGCGGAGATTCCGCCGGTGACGATCACGGCTCCGTCCGGCGGTAAACAAATTCTGACGCTGAGCGCCGGCGATCCGGGAATTTCCAGAGCCACGCTCAATGTCGAGGAATTCGGCCTCTACCGGCTGACCGACGGCGAACTGACGACGCTGGTCAATGTGGGCCCCGAAAATCCGCGCGAATTTCAGGAAGTGGTCTCAAGCCTCGACAAGTTGAAGCCGCTGGCGGACGCGACCGGCGGCACGGTGCGCCGCATCGGCGTCGCCGGCGGCGATTCCATCAACCTGCCGCGCTTCACCGCCATGCGCGAGAGCCCGCTCTACGGCGGCTCCGACTATATCGGAATCAAGCGCACGGGGGCGAGCGTGGTCACGGGCGTCGGCGTCGCGCCGCTGGCGATCGGTTTCCTCGGGCTGATCGCGCTGCTCGGCAGCGTGCTGATGGGCTGGCTGTGGGAAGGGCGTCGCAAGAAGGCGTGAACAACGACCGCGCCGCCGACCCCGCTCTGAGGGAATTGCGATGTTTCGTGTTTTAGCCGCCGGTTTCGCGATGCTGGCCTTCGCGCAGACAGGCCTCGCGCAAACCCGCGCCGCGGAGCCGCAATGGCCGGCGCGGACGATCCGTTTCATCGTTCCCTTCCCGGCGGGCTCCAGCACCGATGTCGTCAGCCGCATCGTCACCCGCAAACTGGGCGAGCGGCTGGGGCAATCGATCATCATCGAGAACCGCGTCGGCGCCAGCGGCGATGTCGGCGCCGACGCCATCGCGCGGGCCAGGCCCGACGGCTATACAATGGGGCTGGCGACCACGAGCACGCACGCGATCGCCGCGAGTCTCAATCCGCAATTGCCCTACGACCCCGTGAAGGATTTCGCGCCGGTGGCGATGGTGGGCGTATCGCCCTACGCGCTCGCCGTGCGCGAAGATCTGCCGGCGCGCAATGTGGCGGAATTGATCGCGCTGGCGAAGGACAAGCCCGGTTTGCTCACTTATTCCACCGTGGGGCCGGCGAGTCTGGCGCATCTGGCGGGCGAGTTGTTCGCCTTGCGAACGGGGGTCAAGCTGACATCCGTGCCCTACGGCAGCGCCTCGCAAGCGGTGTTCGACGTGTACAAGGGCCTCGTCGACATGCAGTTCGGCGCGATCGGAGCCAATCTGCCGATGATCCGCGACGGCAAATTGCGGGCGCTGGCGGTGACAAGCGCGCGGCGCGCGCAGGCCATGCCGGAGATACCGACGCTGGCCGAGTCGGGGCTCGCCGACTACGACGCCGCGCTGTGGATGATGGTTGTGGCGCCGGCGGAGACGCCGTCCGCCATCGTCGCGCGCGCGCATCGCGAAATGATCGCCGTGCTGGCGGAAGCCGATACGCAGGGCTTGCTGGCCCAGCAGGGCGTCGAGCCGGACGGCGGGACGCCGGAAGCGCTGCGGACGCGCATTGCCCATGAAATCGGCGTGTGGCGCGCGCTGGCGGTCGAGGCGAAGGCGCGCGGGGATTAAACCGCGCCTACCACATCATCTTGGCGAATTCGCGCTCCACGGCAACGCCGTTTTTTTGCGCGATGATAAACCCAGATGATGCCAAGGCAAAAACTGAGACTAGTGATGAGCAAATAAGTGGGAATGAGTAATCCGCTTGTGCCTGGCACAAATGGAAGCATTTTTAAGTTGCTCCTACCGATTTTTCAG
>JANYDZ010000459.1 GCA_025363375.1 Hyphomicrobiales bacterium | reverse complement strand
TGCGCTTGCAAGTCAGATTTTGGATCCGACGGTTGCGCTGGCGGGCGGGGTCCTTGCGTTCGCAAAACTCGCCGCCGAAATTCGCAAACTGCGCGCGGCGGGCAAGCTGCCGAAATCGTCAGGCGGAAAAAAGCCGGCGGGCGGGAAACCCGCGGCAAAGAAGGCGTCGAAAGCGGGCAGAGCAAAAGCGCCGGCTCGCAAGCGGCCTTCGAAGCCTTAGTTACGCCCCAGCCCCACCGCCCTCATCCGGCCTTCGGCCACCTTCTCCCGCGCGCGGGAGAAGGGCGTACCCGCGGAGGTTTGTCCGCATTCCCTGTCAAACATCTCACCGGAAATGCGGCATGATCTCCGCCGAAAAACGCTCCATGTTGCGTTTCGTCAGTTCGTCGTTCAACACGCCGAATTGCAGCATGGCGACGAGGTTTTCGAGACCCGTCGCGTCGCGCATCTTCTGGATCTGCTCGCGCACGGTTTTCGGGCTGCCGATGACAGCGGTGCCGTTGGCGATGAGTTCGTCCGCCGTCAGGCGCCTGGCGACGCCGAGCTGGCCGCGGTTGCGGATCGTGTTTTTCATCGACGACAGCGACATGTAGCCCGGCGGCAGCAGCATTTCCCAGGGCGTGGCGAGGAAGTCGTTGAACAGGGTCTCGATGGCGTAGCCGGCCTCCGCCTTCGCCTTCTCATCGGTGTCGGCGATGTAAACCGGCACCGCCCAGCCGAGTTGGCCGCCGTGCGCCTCATAACCATAGGCGCGCGCGGATTCGCGATAGGCCGTCAGATAGCGTTTGACGAGTTCGTGCGAGGAGAAGGTCACGAGAAACGGATATTTGCGCTCGGGCGCGGAGGCCCATTTCACGGTTTCGCTCGAGCCCTGCGAGGGAATCCAGATCGGCGGATGCGGCCTCTGGTAAGGCTTGGGCCACAGGTTCACGTAGCGCACGTTGTAATGCTCGCCCTCGTATTCGAACGGGCCGGGCTTCGTCCACGCCTGCACGATGATGTCGTGCGCCTCCTGATAGCGCTCGTGCGAAAACGCGGGATTGATGCCGGTGGCGTGATATTCGGTGCCGATGCCGCGCACAAAGCCGGCGATGATCCGCCCGCGCGACATCGTGTCGAGCATGGCGAATTCCTCGGCGATGTACATGGGATTGTTGGTCAGCGGCAGGGCGCGGCCGAGCACGGCGATCTTGATTTTTTTGGTGCGCTGGATGAGCGCGCTGGCGATCAGGTTCGGCGCGGGCATCATGCCATAGGCGGTCTGGTGATGTTCGTTGACGCCGATCACGTCGAAGCCGAGTTCCTCGGCGTAGACGAGCTGCTCAAGATAGGATTCATATTGTTGCGCGCCAAGCTCGGGATCGTAGAGATCGTTGGGCATGACCACCCAGGCGGCGCGGTATTTGCGGCGCTCGACCATGTCGAGCGGGCGGTACGGCATGAGATGAAAACAGGTGAATTGCATGACTATCTCCCGCCCAGAAAATGCAGCACGCGCCCGGCGACGTCCTCGCCTTTCTCGACGTGCAGCAGATGGCCGCATTCGGGCACGATTTCAATTTTCGCGCCGGGGATGTTGTCGCCCCACGGCTTCGCATAGGCTTGCGGAAACAGCTTGTCCTGCGCTCCCCACACAACGAGCGTGGGGACGCTCACCCGGTGCAGCCATTTCTCCAGCGCGGGATTGAACCAGCGCGGCTCCCAGCCAAGCCTGGTCGCCATGAAGCGGCTTGTGAGAATGCGGTCCATCTCTTCTTCGGAGGGCTGCGCCGCCAGCATCGCGTCGGCGAATTTCTGATTGTAAACGAGATTGCGGGCGCTCTCTTCCGGGTTCCAGATGAAATTATCGCCGCTGGGAACGCCCTTCACGCGGCATCCGGCGGGCGCCAGCAAGGACAGCGAGGCGATCCGCGCGCAATTGCGCACGGCGATCTCGGCGGCGATCCAGCCGCCGAGCGAAACGCCGACGATATGGACTTTCGGCAGGCCGAAGCCGTCGAGAAAGTCGAGATAATACATCGCCATATCCTGGACATTGCGGATGAACCCGGGATTGTCGGAATCGCCGAAGCCGGGATGCTCGGGCAGGATCAAATCGTATTTTGACGCGAGCAATTCGGTGAAGGCGCCCCATGGCGGCATGCCGCCCGCACCGTGCAGAAACAGCATGGGCGGGCCGGAACCGGCGCGCATCATGCGCACGCTCACGCCGCGGGTCTCGTGTTTCGTGATGGGCGGCGCCATGGGCTTCCTCCGGCTGTGTTTGCGGCGACGCCGCGCGCGAAACGCGGGCCGACGCCGCCGCCATGATGGTCAGTTGGACGCGGACGATCAAGCGGTGATTTTCGCGGGGCTGCTCAGACGAGCGCGCCGAGCACGCGGCGCGCGTCCTCGTATATTTCATCGACGCTGAAACGCCGCGGAATAATTTTTTGTTCGAAGGCGAATTCGACGACGATCTCAAGGCTTCGCCGCGTCGCCTCGATCCCGAACGGCAGCATGTCGATCCCGCCGGCTTCTTGCGGCGCCATGCGCTTCTTGCCCTCGATGAACATCCGGTAGAGCTCGCGCACCGCTTCGGGACTTTCGTCGAGGACCGATTTGCGCACGACGAGCATGTGGTTGACCGGCGCGGCGCGGTATCTGGCGCGCCACTCGCGCGCGGCGCCCTCGGGGTCGCGGATCACCGAGCGAATGCGCGGGTCCTTCATCAGGTTGGAGGCGAGCGCGATGGGAATGCCGGCGTCGACGTCTCCCGCCAGCAGCATTGCGTCGAGATTGGCGCCCGCGGGCGCGGGTCGGCAATTGGCGGGATCGCGATATTCGGCCAGATGCGCCTCGTCGAAGGTGAGGACATTCACGCGCGAAACATCGACGCCGAACTGGTGTTGCAGCACGCCGCGCACCCACACGCCCGTCGTCTGCGCATAGGTGCGCACCGCGATCACGCGGCCTTCAAGGTCTTTCGGCGCCAGCGCGCCGCGCGCGACATTGCAGCCAAGGCTGCCATGGTGGAAACGGGCGCTGACGACGGCGGGCAGCAGGACCAGCGGCTTGCCGTAGGCGAGCGCCTGCAAAAAAGTGACGATGGCAAGTTCGCCGCAATCAAATTTGAGATCGCGCACGAAGGGCTTGAACGCCTCGTGCGGCACGGGCTCGGCGGCGAAAACGAGTTCGACGGCGCCCGACGCCACTTCGCCGCGCTTGATCGGCAGGGCGTGTGGGTGATTGCCCATGAGAATGTTGAGGCGAAGCACGGCGAACTTTCAGGGGCGGGTGGGCGGACCACCGGGCACCTTCATCGTGATGCGGTTCGCCCGCTTCCGCAAGGCCTGTGTGAATTCACACAGCAAAAGCTTGCGGTTCATGGCATTTTGCGCCGCATCGGAAGGAGAGACCCGATGCAACCCGCAACCAAC
>JANYDZ010000429.1 GCA_025363375.1 Hyphomicrobiales bacterium | reverse complement strand
CCACCGGGTCGGGCAAATCGACGACGCTCGCGCTTTTGCACCGGGTTTTTGATCCCAATCAGGGGCGGATTGTCATCGACGGTCTCGACCTTAGGGAGATGACGCTGCTGTCGTTGCGTAGAAACATCGGCGTGGTGTTTCAGGAACCGATGTTGTTTGCGCGCTCCATCGAGGAAAATCTGCGCGTTGGCAAACCCGACGCGAACGCGGAGGAAATCGCGCTGGCGCTTGAGCGCGCGCAGGCTACCGATTTTGTTTCGTATCAAACGGATGGAATCAATACGATCGTAGGCGAACGCGGCAGGTCTCTGTCGGGAGGCGAGCGGCAACGCGTGTCTATAGCGCGCGCGTTGCTGAAAGATCCGCCGATCATGATTTTCGACGAAGCCACCAGCGCGCTCGACGCCACGACGGAACGGCAGTTGCAGGCGGCTCTCGAAGCGGCGACGCATGGACGCACGACCTTTGTCATCGCGCACCGCTTGTCGACGGTGCGCAACGCAAATCGGATCATCGTGTTTGATCAAGGTAAAATCATCGAAACCGGCGATTTTGAAACACTGGTGGCGCAAAACGGACGCTTTGCCGCGTTGGCGCGCGCGCAATTCATGGCGCCGGCGGCGCGTGAAAGCGCGGTCGGGGCCTAACCGTCGATTTCCTGCGGCTCCGGCGTCACTTTCAGGGCGGTCAGGCGATTGCGCTGCTTGCGAAGAACCTCGAAGCGGAAGCCGTGAAAGGTGAACACCTGCCCGGCGTCGGGAATCGCGCGCGCTTCGTGAATGACAAGGCCGGCGACGGTCGTTGCCTCGTCGTCCGGGAGGCTCCAGTCCATGGCGCGATTGAGATCGCGCACCGGAACCGAGCCGTCGACGTTGACGGAACCGTCCGGCAACTGTCGAAGACCTTGAACGGCCGCGTCATGCTCGTCCTTGATATCGCCGACGATCTCTTCGAGAATGTCTTCAAGCGTGACGAGGCCGAGCACCGATCCGTACTCGTCCACGACAAGCGCGAAATGGGTCTTGCGCGACAGAAACGCCTGCAATTGTTCTTGCAGGGTTGTTGTCTCCGGAATGTACCAGGGCGGCGTGCTTATCTCGTGGATCGTCAGTTTATTGGCGTCCCCATTTACGGCGGCAAGCGCGCGCAACAAGTCCTTTGTATGCAAAATGCCCGTTATGTTTTCAGGTTGTTCGCTCCAAAGGGGCAACCGCGTGAAGGCGGAGGCGAGCACCTCGCGGACAATATCGCGGGGCTGCAAATGAGCGTCGATCGTGCGCATTTTCGTGCGATGCACCATCACATCGGTCACTGTGAGCGCATTGAGCTCGAGCAATCCGCCGAACATATCGCGGTGGGCGCGTTCGACGCTGCCTTCCTTGTGCAAGAGATCCACCGTGCTGCGCAATTCCTCCTGAGCGGTCAGGAGCGACGTATGCTCGCCAATACGAAGCCCGAAAAGCCGCAGCACGCCTCCCACGATCGCATCGACCGCGAAAAGGATGGGGGAGAAAACCACAACAAAGAACGAGACCGTGCGAGCGACAACCAAGGATACGCTGTCAGGAAAGCCGATCGCGAGCGTTTTCGGCATGACTTCGGCGAAAATAAGCAGCAGAACCGTCATGAGCACGGTGGCGTAGAGCACTCCGGCGTCTCCAAATATGCCGGTCAGGACGTTGGTCATGAACGCGGAGGCGCCGATATTCACAATCGTGTTGCCAAGCAACATGGCGCCAATGAGCCGCGCGCGGTCGCCATGCAGCCGGATGACAGTTTCGGCGCGCTCGTCGCCCGCCTTTGCAAGCCCGTGCATGCGCGCTCGGGAGGCCGCTGTCATAGCGGTTTCCGACGCCGCGAAGAACGCCGACAACAAAATGCAGATCGTGACGATTAAAATGGCGAGCCATAAATCAACTGGCAGCGCGTCAACGCCGGTCCCGTGCATGGTTTAATATCCCAATTCTTCTCGAAGAAAGGCGATGACCTGCGACGCGGGAACGTCCTTGGCGATAAACGATTGCCCTATTCCACGCGCGAGAATGAAGGTCAACGCGCCGCGTTGAACCTTTTTGTCCTGCCGCATGGCGTCTAGAATAGCGTCAGGCCCGGCGTTCCAGCCATTGATATCGCGGAAACGTGTGGGCAATCCGACGGCGCGCAGATGCGTTTCGACGCGCGCCGCGTCGTCCGCGGCGCAATGTCCAAGTCGAACCGAAAATCGAAAGGCGCACGCCATTCCTATAGCGACCCCCTCGCCATGAACGAGCCGGCCGCTGTTGAAATGTGTAATCGTTTCCAGCGCGTGTCCAAAAGTATGCCCAAGATTGAGCAAGGCCCGATCGCCAAGTTCGGTTTCGTCGCGAGCCACCACCTCCGCTTTCGAACGGCAGCTTGTCGCGATTGCTTTTGTCAGTGCTGGACCAAGCGCAAACACTTCTCGCCAGTGGTTCTCAAGCCACGCGAAAAACAAGTGGTCGTTGATAAGGCCGTATTTCGCCATTTCCGCATAACCGGCGCGAAATTCGCGTTCCGGCAAAGTGGCGAGAGTTTCGGTGTCGATGACGACAAGCGAAGGCTGATGGAAGGCGCCGACCAGATTCTTGCCGTGCTCGGAGTTGATCGCGGTCTTGCCGCCAACCGAGGAGTCCACCTGAGCCAGCAACGTTGTGGGAATTTGCACATACCGCATTCCGCGGCGAATTGTCGCGGCGGCAAAGCCGGCGAGATCGCCAACAACGCCCCCGCCAAGCGCCAGGACCAGGTCGCCGCGTTCCATGTGGGCCGCGATAATGTGATCGCAGACACGGGCCAATGTCTGCCAGGATTTGGAGCCTTCGCCCGGCGCGACGACGAAGTGCGTATGGCGAATGCCGCTGGCGGACAGCGCGGTTTCAATTGCGGGCAACCAATGACGCGCAACATTCGCGTCGGTCACGATGGCGCAGGCGGCGCCCGGAGCAAGGCGCGTGATTGTTTCGCCGATGTTCCTGATCGCCCCCTTGCCTATGTTGATGTCGTAACGACGGGCGGCAAGATCGACGGCAACGGAGATATCGGCGGGCGTTGTCGTTATGTCGGGGCTTTGCGTCGTGTCGGGTTGCGCTGGCGCGGCGGGTTGCGCGGAACGGCGATCATTATGCCCGGGATCATCAAGGTGCTGGTCCAGCGCCTCCAGAATCAGGTCCACCATCGCGTGGTGCGGACCGTCGCGCGATGCGACGCAAAGATCCGCGAGCGCATATACGGGATAGCGTTCGCCGGTGAGTCGGCGCAGGGCCTGTTCAGGGTCCTGGGTCTGCAAGAGCGGCCGGTTGGCGCGCTTGCGCACGCGCTGCAACAACACTTCTATTTCGGCCTTGAGCCAGATTGAAACGCCGCACGCAGCGACGCGATCACGGGTTGCCGCGTTCATCCAGGCGCCGCCGCCGGTCGCCACGATCGTTTGGCCTTCGCCCAGGATTCGAGCGATCACGCGGCGTTCGCCATCGCGGAAATAGGATTCGCCATGCCGCGCGAAAATTTCGGAAATCGTCATGCCCGCGGCGCCTTCGATCGCCACGTCGGCGTCGATAAACGGGAGATTGAGGCAAGCCGCAAGGCGACGGCCAATAGATGTCTTGCCGGCGCCCATCATGCCGACCAACACGAGGGAGCGGTTGCCGAGCTTGTTCAGGACTGAAGCAGTCAGGGCGGCGCGGCGCGCGTGCTCGTCCGCCTGGGCGGGCGCGTGCAACGGCGTCTTTATGTCCTGGATCTCGCTCACGACGCTTTACTATCACGGGAGGGCAATGAAATTAAACTCCGCCATTCTTATTGCTTTCAAATGCGCCGCGTGATGGAAAGAGCCCCATTCCACGAATCGTCGGATCAATTGATTGCCCAGTCTGTTCCGCTTTCTGGTTGTGGTGGGAATTCTGACCACGCTTGTGTGGGGCGGAATGTACGCGCTTGTAACTTTCGTTGAGCCGACGCCTCGCGAGATGACCCAGCCGGTTGCGCCTGGAAAGTTGACGGGCAAATAGACAATGAGCGATTCGGGCCTCGTGAGACGGCTGATTGAGGGCTTTCTTGAGATGCTCGCGGCTGAGCGAGGCGCGGCGGCAAACACGATCGAAGCCTATCGGCGCGACCTGTTGGACTATTGCGCTTTTTTGTCCAAGGCGGGAACGGGACCGCTGGTGGTCGATACACGAATAATGAGAACCTATCTGCAAGACCTTGAAATTCGCGGATTTCAGGCTTCCTCGTCCGCGCGCAGGTTGTCGTCTGTTCGCCAACTGCACCGGTTTCTGTATATTGAAGGGCGGCGCTGCGATGATCCCGCGGCCATTCTTGAGGGCCCGCGTCAAGGCCGCCGCTTGCCCAAGACGCTCACTCTGAACGACGTGGATCGTCTGCTGCTCATGGCGGGGGAAGGGATCGACGATGAAGCGCGTCCGTTAGGCGAGCGTCTGCGCGCCGCGCGCACCTTTTGTTTGCTGGAAGTTCTTTACGCGACAGGGCTGAGGGTTTCGGAGCTGGTGTCCCTGCCGCGCAGCGCCGAGTCGATCCGGGCGCCGATGCTCAATATTCGCGGGAAGGGCGGGCGCGAGCGTCTGGTTCCCCTGTCCGAGCCCGCGCGGGCCGCGATCGCGCGTTATCGCTCCTTGCTGGAGTCCCGGGCGAATGCTGGCGGAGGGCCATGGCTTTTTCCTTCCGACAGTGTTGCCGGGCATATTACGCGTCAGGCGTTCGCCCGGGATTTGAAAACCGTCGCGGGTCTGGCTGGAATAGGCGCCGGTCGGGTCAGTCCGCATGTGTTGCGGCACGCTTTTGCAAGCCACCTGCTGCAAAACGGCGCTGATCTCAGGATCGTACAGGAACTTCTCGGGCACGCGGATGTCTCTACCACGCAAATCTACACCCACGTGCTCGACGAGCGCATGAAAGCAATGGTGCGCGATTTGCATCCGCTGTCCGATGCATGATCACACAGCGGCCAAATCTGTGAGCTTTTCGCAAAATATTGACTTTCCGGCTCCAAATCGCCAGTTTCCGCCTGCCCCGGGGTATCCTCGCGCGGCCGTTTTGCCGTAGAGGATGTCGGGTTCAGCATGCGTTCGTACCTCGATTTTGAGCAACCTGTCGCTGACCTTGAGGCGAAAGTTGAGGAATTGCGGGCGGTTGCGGCCAAAGGCGGGGCCGTCTCAATCAGCGAAGAGCTGACTCGCCTGGAGGCAAAGGCGCAAAAGGCGTTGGTTGATCTCTACGCCGCGCTGACCCCATGGCAAAAGACGCAAGTCGCCCGGCATGCCCAGCGACCGCATTTTCAGGATTACGTCAAAGGCTTGTTCACCGATTTCACGCCTCTCGCCGGAGATCGAAAATTCGCCGACGATGAGGCGGTCGTTGGCGGCTTCGGTCGCCTCCGGGGGCAATCCGTCTGCCTGATCGGACAGGAAAAAGGCTCGGACACCGAAAGCCGGCTACGTCATAATTTTGGAATGGTCCGACCGGAGGGCTACCGCAAGGCGGTCCGTTTGATGGAACTGGCAGACCGCTTTCGGCTTCCCGTGATTTCATTGGTGGATACCGCTGGAGCCTTTCCGGGCATTGACGCCGAGGAGCGCGGTCAGGCGGAAGCCATCGCCCGTTCTACAGAGGCCTGTCTGGCGCTTGGCGTTGTAAATGTCGCGGTTATTGTCGGCGAAGGCGGCTCTGGCGGGGCTGTGGCGATCGCCACCGCAAATCGAGTCTTGATGCTGGAGCATTCCATCTATTCAGTGGCTTCGCCTGAAGCCTCGGCATCGATCTTGTGGCGGGATTCGTCGCGCAAGCAGGAAGCCGCGCAGAATATGAAAATTACCGCCCAGGACCTTCTTAAATTCGGCATTATCGACGGGATTATTCCAGAACCGCCGGGGGGCGCGCATCGCGATCCCGACGCTGTCATTGCGGCGACGGGCGAGGCCATATGGCGCGCCTTGGAAGCGTTTAAAAACATGTCGGTTGAGGAAATAAGGGTTGTAAGAGAGGAAAAGTTCCTTGCAATGGGCCGAAAACTTTGACAAGCCGTTTCCGATTAACCCGGCATTGACCATGTTGATGAATTGGGTGGGGCCATGGTAATACTCGGTCAAGGATAATGCCGATAAAGCATTGGAGTAGTGTCTTTATCGGGTTCGGATTAGCGAGCCATAGCGGGTAGAACGAACCAATGGTTGCTGAACGTCTTCATGTCGCGAACACTGCGCGCGGGATCAGCCGTCTTGCGCTGGCTGTTGCGTTGGGAGTCATTGTCGGCGGTTGCGACGAGCGGCGCGGCAGCGCCGGCTCCTACCGCGCTTACCAGCCTATTCCTTCAGATGCGTTGGCCTTGATGCGGGAAAAGGGCACTGACGCGCACCAGCCGATTCTGATCCGCACGTTCAAGAAAGAAGCCGAACTCGAAATCTGGAAGTTGCGCGCCGACGGCGAATACGTGCATTTTAAAACCTATCCGATGTGCCGGTGGTCGGGGCAACTTGGTCCCAAGCGCAAGGAGGGCGACCGTCAGGTGCCCGAAGGGTTCTACACGATCACGCAAGGCCAGCTGAATCCCAACTCCGCCTATTACCTGTCTTTCAACGTCGGCTATCCCAACGCCTACGACAAAGCGCACGGATATACCGGCGGGGCGATCATGGTGCACGGCGATTGCTCTTCGGCGGGTTGTTTTTCCATGACGGATGAGCAGATCGCCGAGATTTACGCCGTCGCGCGCGAAGCGTTTGGCGGCGGCCAGCGGGCCATCCAGATGCAATCGCTGCCGTTTCGCATGAACGCCGAAAATCTCGCCAAACACCGCTTTGATCCCAACATTCGCTTCTGGAAACAGCTCAAGGAAGGTTCGGATCAGTTCGAGGTTTCCAAGCGGGAGACCAAAGTCGCGGTATGCGCCCAGCGCTACGTGTTCGGGGCGACGCCGACCGACGGCGCGGCCAGGCTCGACGCCGCGGCAGAATGCCCCGTCATGAGCGAGGACGGTGAACTCAAGACCGCGGTCGTCTCAAAGCAAAAACACGACGAGATGCAAGTCGCGGACCTGGTCGCCAAAGGCGTGAAGGCTGTAAAGATGGTCTACGCCGATGGCGGGCAGCACCCGGTTTTCACCGACAAGGTGACCATGCTGAGTCGCCCCGAGGCTCTGGCGATGGCTCCAAAGGAAATTCTGATCAACGAGAAGGGCAAGCCGATTCCTGCGGTGGTGCAGATCGCCAGCGCCAGGGTCGAGCCCATCAAGCCGGGCAAGACCGCTTTGCCTGCGGCAGCAGCGGTCGCAAACGCGCTGACGCAGCCAGCAACGACGCTTCCTCTTGCCCAGACGACTGTCTCAAAAGCTCAGCCTCTTGCGCCTTCGGGGCCTGTCGGCACCGCCACGGCTTTTGCGCCAACTCCGGCTTCGCCGACCGCGGTTGAAAAGCCGTTTTACAAGCGCTGGATTGGGGGCCTGACTGGCGGCGGGGAAAAACCGGTTGAAACCGCTGCTCCCGCACCGGTTGACGCGCCTGCGGTCACATCGTCTCCTCGTGCGCCAGTACCGCCACGCCGCGAAGCGCAATCGCCCTCGGTCAAGCCCCAGGCGTTGCTGGCTCCGGTCTCGCCGCCAAAGCTCGGGCTTGGGGCCGAGCCCGTCGCGCCTGCTGAGTTCAGGGCTTACGCGCCGGTCAGCAGGTAAGTATTTGCGATGGGAAAAAGGCCCTCTGGAACTTCGTCCGAAGGGCCCTGTGCGTCTGCCTGAATGCGACGGACGGGCTTTATTAGTCAATTACAGACCCGTACCAGACGGTCGCGGACGTAGCTTCCGTCTACGCGATACACCGGGCGCCATTCCCTGTGATAAACAGGGCCATAGGCTTCTTGCGCATAGGCGGGGCGGGGATAGTAAGGCTGCGGCTCAACATAGGCCGGCTCTGCGTATCCATACGCAGGACGCGCCGAACCGGCGACAATTGCGCCAAGCGCCAGCCCGCCGATCACACCCGCCGCAATGCCGGGTCCCCAGCCGCCGCCGCGATGGCCACGCCACTGGGCGGACGCCGGGGTTGACGAAGCCGCCACTATCGCGCCCCCCCATCTTTGCCACGGGAGGCATCGCCGGCTCATCCTTAACCGGTTGCTAAGCTACTTTGACGGTTCCCGAGGGTTCCGGCGGGACGCGCATTCCCCAAGCCAACCCGGCAAGTCGAAATTAATACGCTGCGGCCAGACTGGTTCCAACAAGAATTAAAATTATCGCAGTGTTGTCATGGAGTTCGGTAGATGTCGCATTATCGCACGCGTGCCATGCAGCCGGCCGCCCTGTCAGGCAGCATGCGTGACTTTCGCGTGCCGTCGGGCGACGATCTGATCGGTCGCGTCAGCAGTTTCTACGACTGGCAGAATACCCGCCGTCAGTGCGGCGTATGGCCGTCCTCGCGGTTTCCATTCTGGGGTTCTGGGCCTTCCCCAAGCTTTTGAAAAAACTCGATTGCTACAATGTGTTGGCTATTGCATCGGTGCAAAACCTGATCTTTTGTATTCTGTGGAGTTGTTACTGGTACGGCGGAGTCAACTCGCCGACCCTGCCGTGGGTGTTGACGATCCCGCTTCTGGCGTTCTTCTACATTGGCCCCTCGTCTTTCCTGCGAACCGTCGTCATCACATTGTTTGGAGTCAATGTTCTGATCTTTCTGGGGCTCGCGATCATCGCGCCGCCGGCGCCCAACGACATCCCGTCCGCCCACATGGAAAGTCTCGGCATCATTTCCACAATCGCCGTGTCGCTTTATGTCACCATGATGGCGATCTATTACGCCAAGGTCTATGAGTCGCAGACAGAGCTTGAAGCGGAAATGCGCGAGCACCTGCAGACCGCGCTCGAACTCAGGCGCGCCACCGAGGACGCCGAGAACGCCGGCGCCGCCAAGGCGGAGTTCCTCGCCAAAATGAGTCACGAACTGCGTACGCCGCTCAACGCCGTCATCAATTACAGCGAGATGCTGCTCGAAGAAGCTCAATCCGAAGACGACAAGGACGCCATCAGCGACCTGAACAAAATCCACGCGGCCGGACATCATCTTCTGAAACTAATCAATGAAGTCCTCGACCTGTCCAAAATCGACGCGGGGATGATGGGCCTCTTCAACGAAGAAGCAAATTTCCGCGACCTTCTGCGCGCGTCCGTCGACGAGTTTCGCTCGGAGGCCCAGCTGCGAGGCAACGTGTTCAACGTGGATATCGAAGCGGGCGTTGAAATTGTCACGATGGATCGCCAGAAGGCGGGACAGGTGCTTTCGCAAGTGATCGACAACGCCGTCAAATTCACCAGGAACGGCCTCATCAACATTCACGTCTCCAGGCGGATCAACGATAGCCGCGACATGATATCCGTCGCCGTGCGGGACACCGGCATCGGCATCGCGGAGCACGAATTGCCGACGTTGTTCCAGCAGTTCACGGTTTTGGGCGACGCCAGCTCAAGCAAATACGGCGGAACAGGTCTCGGCCTCGCTCTGAGCCAGAAATTGTGCCGTCTGATGGGCGGCGACCTCAAGGCGCACAGCGTTTTGGGCGAAGGCAGCTGCTTTACGATTTTTTTACCGGTCTCGCACCACAAAACGCGGGATGCGGTCAACGGCTCCGTTGACGGGACCGGTCCGGGCAAAGAGTCTCCTGAACAAATTCTCGCCGCGGCCTGACTTGAAATCGACCCGAAACGCTCGCGGATGGACATTGCGATGACAACAAAAATTTTGTTGGTTGAAGACAATGAAATGAACAGAGACATGCTGACGCGCCGCCTGATGCGGCGCGGCTTCGAAGTCGTCAGCGCCATTGATGGTCCAGGCGGCGTCGCGATGGCGACCACGGAAAGACCCGATTTGATCCTGATGGACGTCGCCCTTGGCGAAATGGATGGATGGGAAGCTACACAGCTCATCAAATCCGATCCGGAAACGCGATCCATTCCAATCATCGCGTTGACCGCCCACGCGCTGGCCAGCGACCGCGATCGCTCCATAGCTGTCGGCTGCGTCGATTTTGACACCAAGCCAGTGGATTTTACCCGCCTGATGGAAAAGCTTGGCAAATACGTCCGGTTGCCGGGATGATCCGCAGCGGACGCGCGAGGAACCCGGACATTCTCCGCTGATACGATATGACGAGCGAATGCTTCGTCCGCCATGGTTCGCGCGGCTTGCAGCACATGCAAATCCCGGCGCGCCCGCCATGCCGGTGGAAAGCGTCGACGCCCTGCGCGGAGCATCGCAAAGAGGCCGCGCGCGGCCTGACCCCGCGGAGCAGCCTCGTTGGTTGCCAATTTTCGGGAGTCGAAGCGGTTTTACTCAAGTCGGAGTGGCGCACACCTGTTCCGGCAGGGTAAACCATCACATGGGCAAAATGACCGATCAGATCGCGCGACCCAATCGCAGAACCGGCTTCTGGTTCTGGCTCGCGAGCGCGGCTGTTGTTGTGGCCGCCGGTTGGTCTGGCCTCTGGTTTATCGCAGCCCATATGACCGAAGGCGCGATCGAGATGTGGGTTGCCGATGAGCGGTCCATGGCGCGCGACTGGAGCTGTCGGGAACAGAGCGTTTCGGGTTTCCCGTTTCGCATTCAGTTCAAGTGCAAAAATCCAACTATGGCCGCGACGTGGGACGGCAGGCGGATTTTCGGAAGTCTGAACGACGCTGTCGCCACTGCCAGCGTAGCGGATCCGCAGCTTATCGTCGCCGATTTTGCTTCTCCTCTTGAATTGGTTTCAGGCGACATGGTTTTGGCGCGCGCAACCTGGCGCAGCGCCGGCCTCGAGGTCAAAAACGCTTCGGAGGCGGTGGAGCGACTGTCCGCAACGTTGGCGGAGCCTGAGTTTAGCATTGCGGGCAACAATGGAAACCTGTTCGCAATGAAAGCGCATGTCCTCAAGGGCCAACTGGCGCGGATCGACAACGTGGCCGGAGCGGGCGACGCATTCGAGCTTGAAGCGAATTTGTCAGGTGTATTATCGCAGTATCTGGACAACCTAAGTGGCGAGACTTCGGCTGCCGACATGCAAATTAAAGCAAAAATATTAAAAGCGGACGCGCTGGAGGCGACATCGCTTGCGCATGCGCTGGAATTGTGGCGGGCCGCCGGCGGCTCAATCGAGATTCTGAAGGCGACTTTCAGCAAAGCCAACATGTCGTTCGAGGCGCGTGGTGTTTTGGCGCTGGACGCTGCGCACAGACTATCGGGCAATCTGGACGTTGAAGCAAACGGGATAGCTCCCCTGTTGCGCAAGCTGGGCTTTCCGGCGAGCGCCTTCGAGATTCAAGGGTTGCTCGACAAACTTGCGCCGGGGCGAGCGGCGACGGCGGAAACTTCCTTGCGCAAACCGCTGCGCATTCAACTCGCGCTGAAGGGCGGGCGATTGTTTGTCGGGCTGCTGCCAACGCCGATCATTTTCGCGCCTCTCTATTGAGGGGGCTCGTCGTTACGCGCGGCGATCCGTCGTCCAAAATCAGGCGCAGCGGTCTCCTGCCCCAGGTTGATGATGCCTCGGCGAATGGCGCGCGTGCGGGTGAAAAGTTTGAAGAGCCCGTCTCCGTCGCCCGTTTCGACCATTTTTTGAGCTGTTTGCAAATCGGCGTTGAAACGGGCCAACATTTCAAGGACGGCGTCCTTGTTGTGCAAAAAAATGTCGCGCCACATGGTTGGATCCGAGGCGGCGATGCGTGTGAAGTCGCGAAAACCACCCGCGGAAAATTTGATGACTTCCGATTCCGTAACTTGCCGAAGTTCGTCGGCCGTCCCTACGATATTGTAGGCTATGAGGTGAGGCACGTGGCTGGTGATCGCCAGCACCAGATCGTGATGGGAAGGCGTCATGATTTCCACATTGGAACCCAGCGCCCGCCAGAGCTGTTTCACGGTGTCAATCGCAGCTGCGTCCTCCTGTTCAGGAGGCGTGAGAATACACCATCGGTTCAGGAACAGTTCCGCAAATCCGGCATCCGGGCCCGAGTATTCGGTGCCAGCCACGGGGTGCGCGGGAACAAGATGCGCGTTTGCCGGGAGATAGGGACGTATGGCGGCAACGACCGAGGTTTTCACGGATCCGACGTCCGAGACAATGACGCCTGGCTTGAGCCAGGGCCCCATTTCGCGCGCGACATCCCCGTTGACCCCAACGGGAACGCATAGGATTACCATATCGGCGTTTTGCACGGCTGCCGCCACCGTCGGCGCCACGCGATCGACGATCCCAAGTTCCGCCACGCGCGCTCTAACCGTTTCTGAAATGTCCGAAGCGACTATTTCGGCGGTTATATTTTGTTGTTTTGCGGCACGCGCAATGGAGGAGCCGATTAGTCCCATGCCGATAATGGCCAGTTTGCCGACAAGCGGTTTGTCCAGTCTGGTTTCCAGCAAAGCGGCCATCTCAGAGGTTCCGGCCCGAAGTATGTTCCGCCGCAAAATCGGCAAGGGCCGCGACAACAAGTCGATTCGATTCTTCTGTTCCCACCGTGAGCCGCAGGCAGTCAGGCAATCCGTAGGAGCCGACGTAACGCAGCACCAGTCCCCGTTGACTTAAATAAGTGTCCGCGTCCATTGCGGATTTCCCGATCTGGTTTTGAAAATGAATCAAAATGAAGTTCGCAACGCTTGGGGTAACCGTGTAGCCAAGCTTGACGATTTCGGCGGTCAACCATTTCAACCATTTGGCGTTGTGGGCAACTGATTTCGCCACATGTTCGGAGTCTTCGATCGCGGCGATGCCTGCTTCGATCGCCGCGCTGTTCAAGTTGAAAGGGCCGCGTATGCGGTTGAGCGCGTCGCAAACGCGGGCGGGCGCATAGACCCAGCCGATACGCGCCGCGGCCAGCCCATGTATCTTTGAGAAAGTTCGGGTCATCACGACGTTTTCATAGGTCGAAGCCAACTCAAGCCCCGGCGAATAGTCGTTCATCCGCACGTACTCCGCATAGGCGGCGTCAAGCACGAGGAGCGTGCTCAGGGGCAACGACGCGTGGAGACGCTTGATTTCTTCGAATGGAATATAGGTCCCTGTGGGATTGTTGGGATTGGCGATGAAAACGATACGCGTGCGTTCCGTGACGCGCTCCAGAATCGCATCCACATTTGCTGTGTATCGGGTTTCCGGCGCGACGACGGGAACTCCTCCCGCCGCAAGAATTGCTATTCTGTAAACCAGAAACCCATGCTCGGTGAAAATGCCCTCGTCGCCTGGTCCTACATAAGCGCCGGCAAGCAGATGCAACAAGTCATCGGAGCCATTGCCGCAGACGATTCGCGCTGGATCCAGCCCAAACTGACGCGCAATGGCGACGCGCAACCGGGTCGCGGCACCATCGGGATAATATGCAAGTTCTGCAGCAGCTGAACGAAAGGCTTCGACGGCTTTGGGAGAAGGACCGAGGGGCGTTTCGTTCGAGGAAAGCTTGTAAGTCTTTCCGCTTCCCAGGGCGGAGCTTTTACCGGGGACATAGGCTTCGATGTCGAGGATGCCGTTGCGCGGCTCTGGATGGGTGAGCTTTTTAATCATGTCGTTCATTCGTGCCTTGAGGATTCGCCGCGGCGACGTGTTGAATGCGCCGTTCAGGCCGCGACGCGGCTGCTTTCATTGGTTGTTGCGATTTCATAGACTGCGGCATGACTGCCTATTTCGTGAATACGGACGTCGGAAACGCCGGCTTCCAGAAATTCGGCGCGCAGGTTCATAGCGCTGACCTCGCCGGGCGCGGAAAGCATAATTGACAATCCAATACCTTCCGCCGCGGTGGCGAGTATGCTGGCGCCCGTTCGCTTCATGGCTTCAGGGATCCGAGGGTTCCACCGATCTATGACCGCGGCGTGAATATAGACTTCGCGCGACGCAGCCTCGGCGAGCGGTTTTGAAATAGCGAAGACCGGCAGTCCGGCCGGATGATCGGGGCGATCAACGAGCGGCAACCGCGCGATAATCTTTGGCGCCAGCGGCGGGATCAATTGTGACCACCATGCGCCGGCTGTTGCCCCTCCATCGAGGCGGATCAATCCGAGATCGCCGTCCGACCTGCCTACCGCGTCGATAACCTCGCCGGCTCCGCCGTGATTGATGAAGGGAACAGTAAAACCGAAATGAAAGCGAACCGAGTCGCGCATGGCGACGTCGCCGGCGGAACAATCCGCATGGACGGAATATTTGGCCTGCACAAAAGTGAATGTTGAAATGATAATGCGCCAGATGCCCTCGATTGTGTCCAGCGGCAGCAATCCCTTGTGCCGTGACAGGAGACGGCGCATCATAGTTGCTTCGCGGCCCGGGCGAAATGCGGAACCGCCGCCCTGGCGCCCCTTGACCTCGATCAGTCGATCGATAATCTGCCCCCGTTCCATAAGCAGCGCATGCACGGATGCGTCAATGCGATCAATCTCGACGCGCAACTCCGCGAGGATATTGTCGGGGCTTGGTTCGGTCATCGATCCACTGCGAAATCTCATGGCGTCGCGATTTCGCAACGCCGCACACTCATATCGGCGCTGTATTGGGATGGCAAAGGAATCCAGACTTGGGAGGAGCGTCAAGAGGTTATTTGCTTGACTTGAGTTGCAAATCGAACCTATTTAGCGTACATAACGTTCGAAATATCGAACGATCGGGTGTGCGAAAATCATGAGCGCCACGGTGGACAGTCAACGCGCGCGACTGCGCGAAGTCGATGCCCCTCAGAGTTTGGTCGTTCGATTTCCCGAAACCAGCCCCCTCAAGTTGGATGCGGGCGTCGATCTGACGAACCTGAGCGTCGCCTACCAGACCTATGGCGCGCTGAATTCACAAAAATCCAACGCCGTACTTATTTGCCACGCGCTGACAGGCGATCAGCATGTCGCGAATATTCATCCATTAACCGGCAAGCCAGGCTGGTGGTCGACCATGGTTGGGCCAGGCAAACCCTTCGATACCGAACGGTTTTTCGTCATTTGCGCCAATGTTGTGGGAGGATGCATGGGGACAACAGGCCCCGCGTCCACAAATCCAATGACAGGTAAGCCGTATGGGCTGGAACTGCCAATTGTGACTATTCGCGACATGGTTCGCGCCCAGGCCAAGCTGATCGATCACCTTGGGATAGATCAACTCTTCTGCGTTGCCGGCGGGTCGATGGGCGGCATGCAGGTTTTGCAATGGGCGGCAAGTTATCCTGAACGGGTTTTCAGCGCTGTTCCAATCGCCACCGGCGCGCGTCATTCCTCGCAGAATATCGCCTTCCATGAGGTGGGTCGACAGGCGATTATGGCTGACCCGGATTGGCGCGACGGCCGTTATTTCGATGAAGGCGTGCGCCCCTTTAAAGGGCTGGCTGTCGCGCGCATGGCCGCGCATATAACCTATTTGTCCGACGAGGCCTTGCAACAAAAATTTGGCCGCAAACTGCAGAATAGAGCCGCGCCTACATTTTCGTTTGACGCCGACTTTCAGATCGAGAGCTACCTGCGCCACCAGGGGTCCGCGTTTGTTGAGCGCTTTGATGCGAACTCCTATCTCTATATGACGCGCGCCATGGACTATTTCGATCTCGCGGGAGACTACGGGGGCAAGCTTCGCGCGGCCTTTTTGAAAACGAAGAGCCGTTTTTGCGTGGTGTCCTTCACCTCGGATTGGCTGTTCCCGACATCTGATTCGCGGGCGATCGTACATGCCTTGAATGCGAGCGGCGCTTCGGTGTCTTTCGTCGAAATCGAAACCGAGAAAGGTCACGACGCCTTTCTCCTCGATCTCCCGGAGCTCATCGCAACGACCACGGGCTTTATTGATTCCGCCGCGCGCGCGCGCGGGATCGCTTGATACGGAACACGCCATTGGTAGACGCCGCCACAAAGCCCGGAAACGGTCATTCGTTGTCGCCATCCGCGCACGGGGCTGTCCGGGTGGATCATCTGCTGATCGCGGGCATGGTTGAAAAAAACGCGCGCGTGCTCGACGTGGGTTGCGGAGACGGCGCTTTGTTGCGGTTGCTCGCGGACTTGCGGAATGTCGACGCGCGCGGCATTGAAATTTCCCAACGCGGCGTCAACGACTGTGTCGCCAAAGGCTTGTCGGTCATTCAGGGCGATGCGGATTCCGACTTGCTGGACTATCCCGACGACGCTTTCGATTATGTCATTCTATCCCAGACAATTCAGGCGACGCATCATCCGCGGAAAGTTTTGGAAAACATGTTGCGGATCGGAACGCGCGCGATCGTTTCATTCCCGAACTTCGGACATTGGCGTATTCGAACCCAGCTTGCTTTTTGCGGCCGCATGCCAGTTACACAAAACCTTTCGTATTTTTGGTACGACACGCCCAACATACACTTCTGCACCATCAGGGATTTTGTTGAACTTACGCGCGAGCTCGACGTAAAAATCAATCGAGCGATGGCGATGAATCAGTTTGGAACCCAGGTTCGCGTCAACGCGCCCTGGTGGGTCTGGAATCTGTTTGGCGAACAAGCTGTGTTCCTGTTGGAACGCCGCCGATAAAAATGAACCCGCATTGGATCGAGGCATATGCGCCATGGATTGATTATGGGTGTCCGTGAATCGACGCAACCATATCCAGAACCATTGGCAAAATATTCTTCACGATCAATTCAACGCCGACGTTGGAGGGGTGCAATCCATCGGCGAGTTGCAATGCGGGATTGCCGACGACGCCCTCAAGGAAGAATGGATATAGTGGAACGCCTTGTTCCCGGGCGATACGCGGAAAAATGCTGTTGAAACTGTCTTCGTAAACCCGGCCCAGTCCCGGCGCGGCGCGCATCCCGGACAACAGCACACGCACGCCTTTCATTTTTGTTCGCGATACAATTTCGGTCAGCGCCTTATAGGTAACCTCCGGATTCAGGCCGCGGAGCATATCGTTGGCGCCGAGTTCCAGCACGAGGCCATCCGCGCCGTCGGCGATGGCCCATTCCAACCGTTCAAGCCCGTTGCTCGCGGTGTCGCCGGATACGCCTGCGTTCACGACTTCGACATTGCGGCCCGCGGCGCTCAACGCCCGTTCCAGAACAGCCGGAAACGCCGCGCGGGCTGACAACATATAGCCGGCCGTCAAGCTGTCGCCGAGGGCGACGATCCGAATGCGTCTTTCCTGCGCGAAACTTTGCGCGGCGGGCAGGGCTAGCAGATATGTGATTGCAACGCGCGCCAAATAATGGACGAATCGCCAGGAATACCCATATGTCAGCGGTAAGCGCGCCGCCTTACGCGTGGCGGTTTTCAGGAAATCATTCGACATGACCATGTCCGATGTTGTGAGTTCCGCCATAGAAATGCAAGACGTGCATCTTAGTCTCGGCCAGGGCGCTGCCCGTGTACATATTCTGAAGAATATCAGCCTCAAAATAGGCGCGGGCGAGGCGGTTGGTCTGGTCGGTCCGTCCGGCTCCGGCAAATCGACGTTGCTGATGACGATGGCGGGTCTTGAACGTCCCGATTCCGGATCGATATTTGTTGACGGCGAACGAATCGATGGGCTTGGGGAAGATGCGCTGGCGCGGGTTCGCGGCCAACGCATTGGTATTGTGTTTCAGTCTTTTCACCTGATCCCCACCATGACGGCGCTGGAAAATGTTGC
>JANYDZ010000422.1 GCA_025363375.1 Hyphomicrobiales bacterium | reverse complement strand
TGGCACTTCGTCGACGTGGTCTGGCTGTTCCTGTTCGCCGCCGTTTACGTGTGGGGCTCATGGGGCGCCACAGTCGGTCACTAAGTCGACGCAATATCGATCATGGGGGCGGCCTGCGGGCCGCCCTTTTGCTTTCAGGCGCAAGCGGAGATCAGTATGAGCGACCATGAATATGCGCCGCTGTCGCCCTTCTCCACCGGCATGGCCGGGCGCTGTCCGCGCTGCGGCGCCGGAAAACTGTTCAAGGGTTTTGTCGAAGTGGCGCCGGCGTGCGAATTCTGCGGTCTTGATTTGAAATTCGCTGATTCCGGCGATGGCCCCGCCGTTTTCGTAATGCTCTTTGCCGGCTTTCTGATCGTGGGAACAGCGCTCTTCGTCGAAGTGAAATACGAACCGCCGATGTGGGTGCACGCGCTGATCTTTTTGCCGATGACGCTTATCGTATGCATCGGCATGGTAAGGCCGCTCAAGGGCGTGCTCATCGCCCTGCAATATCGCAACAAGGCCGAACAAGGCCGGTTGGAGGGCTGAATGAGCCAGTCGCCGGAACGCTCTCTGCTGGTCCCCTGCCTGTTTTCGCTCGCCGGCGTTGCCGTGCTCCTCGCCTTGGGCCTTTGGCAGGTCGAGCGGCTGTGGTGGAAGAACGAACTCATCGCGCAAATCGACGCGCGCTCCCGCGCCGCGCCAAAGCCGCTGGCGCCTTCGGGGCAATGGGCGAGCCTCATGGCGGGCGATCACGAATACGAGCGCGTCGCGCTCGCGGGTGTCCTGGAGCATGATCGAGAAGCGCTGATCTACCGCGCCAGCGGCAAGGTCGCCGGCGCCATGTCGCAGCCGGGCTATTGGGTGATGACGCCGCTGCGCCTGCCCGACGGCGCGCGCGTGCTGATCAACCGCGGCTTCATCGCGCTCGACCGCAAGGATGTTTTCTCCCGCTCCGCCGGTCAAACGTTCGGCGAAGTCGCGATCATCGGCCTGTTCCGCGCGCCGGAAACGCGCGGCTTTTTCACGCCGCCGGACAATCCCGCCAAGGGCGAATGGTTTACCCGCGATCCCGCCGCGATAGCGGCGGCTTTGCAACTCGAACGCGCCGCTCCGTTTTCCATCGACGAGGACGCGCATGCCGCGCCGCTCGGAACGCCCGCCGGCGGCGCGACAGTGATCGATATTCCCAACAATCATTTGTCCTACGCGCTGACGTGGTTCGGGCTGGCGGCGACGCTGGCGGGGGTGTTCGCGGCCTTTGTCCTGCGGCGCGGGCGCGAGGCATGACGACGAGGCATGACGGCGATTCCCTTCGCCGCAAGTACACGATAGTCTTGCGCCCGTTCGCACCAGAGGCCTCCCATGCAGCGCAGCGTCAAAAAGATACTCACCACCCACGTCGGCTCCCTGCCTTCGATCGGCTCGCTCGACGAGGCCGCGGCGGATTACGAAACGCAACTGCGCGCGCAGGTTGAAACCATTGTGCGCATGCAGCGCGAGGCCGGCATCGACATCGTCAACGAAGGCGAATTCACCAAAGGCGGCGACTGGCTGTCCTTTATCGACAAGCGCTTCGGCGGTTTTGAGGCGCGTGCGCGCCCGGCGGGCGAACGGCCCTTGATCGTGCAGGGCAAGGATCGCGAGGACTTTGCCGCCTTCTATCAATACGCCACGGAAACCGGCCGCCTGTTTTACGCGCCCGGCGATCAGATCAAACATGGCAATCGCCCTGTCTGGGTCTGCACCGGCCCGATCGCCTACACCGGGCAAGCCGAGCTGAAACGCGAGATCGACATGTTGAAGGCGACAGCGGGACCGGGCGAGGTTTTCCTCACCTCCACCGCGCCCGCCAGCCTTGAAGTCTATCGCCGCAACGAACATTACAAGACCGAGATGGATTATCTCTACGCGCTCGCCGACGCTCTGGCGGTGGAATACCGCGCCATTGCGGCCTCCGGCGTTATTCTGCAAGTCGACGACGCGTGGCTGCCCGCTCTGTGGGACCGCATCGGCATGCAGATGGGCCTTGAGAATTTTCGCCGCCGCTGCGTCGTCCGCGTCGAGGCTTTGAACCACGCGCTGAAAGGAATTCCCGAGGAGCAAATCCGCTATCACCTGTGCTGGGGCAGCTGGCACGGTCCGCACGCCCACGATCTTGGCCTCGAAAAGATCGTCGATGTCATGTTGCAGGTGAAGGCCGGCGCCTATCTCATCGAGGGCGCAAACGCGCGCCACGAGCACGAATGGCAGGTTTGGGAGAATGTGAAACTGCCCGCCGGCAAGATTTTGATGCCCGGCATTGTTACCCATTCCACCGACACGATCGAGCATCCGGAACTCGTTTCGCAGCGCATCCAACGCTATGCAAAAGCCCTGGGCCGCGACAACGTCGTCGCCGGCGCCGACTGCGGCTTCGGCGGGCGCGCGCATCCGCAGATCGCCTGGGCGAAGTTGAAGGCGCTGGCGGAGGGCGCGGCGCTGGCGACGAAGGCGCTGTTTTAGGCGCAGGGGCGCCTGACCGCAGGGACCTGGAGCTCAAAGCGCGCTTGACAGGAGTTCCACGCCGGACGCCCGCGCATTGAGATTGTCATGGCAACCCCCTAAAAGCGGCCAAATCATTCCTGGACCCACGCCATGACCGACGCATCCAAATCCGACCCGCAGCATCAGGCCGAAATCCTCATGCAGGCGCTGCCGCACATGCTGCGCTACGACGACACGATCATTGTCGTTAAATACGGCGGACACGCCATGGGCGACGAGAGCGTTGCGCGCAGCTTCGCCCGAGACATGGTTTTGCTGGAACAGTCCGGCGTCAATCCCGTGGTTGTCCACGGTGGCGGTCCGCAGATCGGCGCCATGCTGAAAAAGCTCGGCATCAAGTCCGAGTTCGCCTCGGGACTGCGCATCACCGACAAGGCGACGGTGGAAATCGTCGAGATGGTGCTGGCGGGCTCCATCAACAAGCAGATCGTCGGCTTCATCAACAACGAGGGCGGGCGCGCCATCGGCCTGTGCGGCAAGGACGGCAACATGGTGCTGGCCACCAAGGTCACGCGCATCGTCGACCCGGAATCCAACATCGAGAAAATCCTCGATCTCGGCTTCGTTGGCGAGCCCTCGAAAGTCGACACCATGGTGCTCGAACAGGTTCTGGGCCGCGAACTCATTCCGGTGCTCGCGCCGGTCTGTCAGGGCGCCGACGGCGAGACCTACAACGTCAACGCCGACACGTTCGCGGGCGCCATCGCCGGCGCGTTGAAGGCCAAGCGCCTGCTGTTCCTGACGGACGTTCCCGGCGTGCTCGACAAGAACAAACAGCTCATCAAGGAGCTCAGCGTCGGCCAGATCCGCGCGCTGATCGCCGACGGAACCATTACCGGCGGCATGATCCCGAAGGTGGAGACCTGCATCTACGCGATTGAACAGGGGGTCGAGGGCGTCGTTATTCTCAATGGTCAACAACCGCACGCGGTGCTGATCGAACTGTTGACGGACGGCGGCGCGGGCACGTTGATAACGCGTTAAGGGCTTTTGAGCGACACTGGCGCGCGCGTCCGAACCTAAGCGGAACCTATGACGATCGTCTGGCCTTCGGCGGAACCGGTCCCCGCGCTCGCGGCGCGGGACGCGGAATTGCGCGCCAGTTTCTCGCATGTCGATGTCTGGGTGTTCGATCTCGACAACACGCTGTATCCATCCGACAGCGATCTCTGGCTGAAGATCGACGCCCGCATCACCCTGTTTCTGGCCGAATTCTTCGGCATCGACGGCTTGTCCTCGCGCGCCCTGCAGAAATTTTATTATCAACGCTACGGCACGACCCTGCGCGGTTTGATGATGGAGCACGACATCAGCCCGCAGGAGTTTCTCGCCTTCGTGCACGACATCGACCGTTCGGGCCTGAAACCCAATCATTCGCTGGCCGGCGCCATCGCCAAACTGCCTGGACGTAAACTGATTCTCACCAACGGCTCGCGCGAACACGCGCTGCGCACGGCGGAGAAGCTGGGCCTGCACGAAATGTTCGAGGATATTTTCGACATCGTCGCCGCCGATCTTTTGCCGAAGCCCGCGGCGGAAACCTATCAGCGCTTTTTCGACAAGCACGGGGTCGAGCCGTCGCGCGCCGCCATGTTCGAGGATATCGCGCACAATCTGGAAGTGCCGCACGCGCGCGGCATGCGCACCGTGCTGATCGCGCCGAAGCCGGGCCAGGCGGATCACCGCGAAGCCTGGGAGAAGACATTCGCCGCGCCCGCTCATGTGGATTTTGTGATTGAAAATCTCGAGACGTTTTTGCACCGGCTGACGCCGGCGGCGTGAGCCTTGTTCCCCCGGCTATTCCGCCGCCGCCAGCATCGCCGCCGTCCCCGGCAGATCGCGTATTTGCGGATAAACCTCCTTCGCGAACAGCGTCATGCTCTTGACCGTGCGCTTGTGATCGAGAAACCCGGCCTGCTGCATCATCAGCAAATGATCGAAACCGCCGACGAGGCCGTACATGCGCTTGACCTGTTCCACGACCTGATCGGGGGTGCCGTACATGACGACGCCCTGCTCTTTCTGCGTCTCAAGCGGGACGCCGCGCATCAGATCGGCCGTGCGCGAACGCGGATCGAATTGCGACTTCATCGCCGCGACATTGGCCGCCACCGGCACATAACCCGGAGGATTGCGAAACTGCGGCTCAACCTTGGCCTTCAGATACCAGGTCAGTTCCAGCGCTCCGAGCCGCGCCTCCTCTTCAGTCTCTCCGGTATAGACCAGAGGCATGAAAGCCAGGCCGCCGCCGCCGGGCTGGCCATTGTCGCGATAGCTGCCGCGATAGGCTCCGAACAGCTCCTTAACCTTTGTGTAGGGCTGCAGAAATGTCGCGAAAACAAATCCTTTGGAAGCCGCGCGCCTGACGGATTCGGTGTCGCTCGAGCCCGTCACCCACACGGGCGGGTGGGGTTGCTGATAGGGGCGCGGCCAGACGTTGACGGCGCGCCGGTGGGTAAAGCGGGTTTCCACGTTGAAGGGCTCGTCGTGCGATGTCCACGCCTTCACGCAGAGATCGACGCCTTCCCACAGGCGCTCCAGCGTTGTCGTCGGGTTCGTGTTGGCGGCGAAGACCTCATAGGGCACGCCGCGCACGAAGCCGGCGTCGAGGCGCCCGCGCGAAATACAATCGATCATCGCCATTTCCTCGGCGATGCGGATGGGATCGGCCCGGTTGGCGATGGGGTTGCCGAGGATGCAGATGCGGCCCTTGCTCGTCTGCCGCGCGAGTATAGCCAGCGACAGGGGGGCGGCCACATCAAGACAGGTGGCGGTCTGATGATGCTCGTTGACCATCATGTTGAGGCCGAGGTCGTCGGCAATCATGTACTCGTCGAAGTAGCGATTGTAGAGGTCGGCGCCGATTTTCGGGTCGAAATGCTTGCTCGGCAACGTGACCCGAATGGTGGAGAGTTCATCGAACGGCGGAAGGTTCGGATAAGGCATCTCGGTAAAGTGCCAGGCCAGCATGACAATCCTCCAGGTTGCGCCGCTTTCGTCTACCACCCGAAGCAACGATGCTCAATGCGCCGCGACAGCCGCCCGGAGGGTGAAAAATTGGGATTTTTTCGAACGCTCGCGTTGAAAAACAACAACTTGGCAATTGCGGAAGGCGATTTTGCAGCGCGCTTTTACGTAAGGTTAACCAATTTCCGCTTTTATCCATAAGCCATTGAAATTCCCTGTCGATTCGTGCGCAAGCAACAAGGCCGGGCGGGTTGAGGGTCGCGGGAATCTACCGAATGAAGTTTGAGCCGCCGTCATCGCATGCCAACCTTCTCTGCCGCGTCCGGCCTTTCGATGTGGTCGCCGCGGCGCTTTGCCCCCCGGTCGCATTGATATTGCGCGACCCCACCACAATGTCGCCCGAGAATTGGGCAAGCGTCGCGCTCTATTGTTGCGTCGCGTTGTTTTCAACTTTGGCTGTCTACGTCACCCTGGGCCTCGGTCGCGGCCTCGATCATTTTTCCTCGAGCGAGGACGCGGTCGATATCTGGATGACCGCGATCGGAGCGGTTGCGGTGACATCCGCCGTCATATTCACGGTAACGCGCCTTGACGATATTCCGCGCTCGGTGCCGCTTATCCATTTGGTTTTGCTCGGGACGACGCTCTCGGT
>JANYDZ010000350.1 GCA_025363375.1 Hyphomicrobiales bacterium | reverse complement strand
GAGCCTCAACTCGTCGTCAACGCCATCCACGACGAGCGCGGCTACAGGCGCATTCGCCGGGCGCTGGCGAAACGCTACGACGCCTCGCATTCAGACCCCATGATCGAGGTGATCAGCGTCGATCTTCTCGGCGACCGCCGTCTTTTGCTCGAACACAAGGCGGCCGAAGGCAGGGTGCTCGCCGCGCCGGCGGCGCGCAAGGTTTTGCAACATATCGCCGATCTCTGGGGCTACGAGGTCGCGCTGAAGGAAATCGACGCGGCGAGCGGTTCGCTGCATGCCGAACATTACGCGCAGCCCGAGAGGACATTCGCGGCGTGACCAGCTTCACGGCGTGTTGAACCCGTCGTAAACATTTTCCGGCGCGCCGTTGCGCCACGCCGCGATCAGAGCGATGGAATCATTGTAATAGGAGCGTAATCCCTCCTCCACGGTAAAGCCCGTATGCGGGGTCAGAACCGTGTTGCGCGCCTTGCGCAGGGGATGATCCGCGGGCAGCGGTTCGTGGTCGTAGACGTCGAGACCCGCGCGGGCGATCACGCCGTTGTTCAGCGCCGCGATCATCGCGGCTTCGTCGATGATCGGACCGCGCGAGGTGTTCACCAGCACCGCCGTCCTTTTCATCATTGCGAATTCCGCGGCGCCGATCAGGCCCTGGGTGCGCGGGCTGAGTTTCATGTGGATTGTCACGACGTCCGACGTGCGCAGCAGCTCTTCTTTCGATACGAGGCGCGCGCCGTGTTCGGCGGCCCGCGCGGCGGTCAGATTCGCGCTCCAGGCCGCGATGTCCATGCCGAAGGCGCGGCCGTAGCGCGCGACCGCCGAGCCCAGCGCGCCGAGGCCGAGAATGCCCAGACGGCGCCTCTCGAGACGAAAGCCGATCTCCGTCATCCAGCGCCCCTCGCGCATGTTGCGGTCTTCAATCGCGATGTTTTTCGCCAGCGCCATGATCAACGCCCAGGCGTGTTCCGCCGCCGAGACGCTGACGGTCGAGACCGTGAGCGACACCGGAATGCCGCGCGACTTGGCGAAGGCGACGTCGACGGAACGCGTGTGCGAGCCCGTGACGACGATATATTTGAGGCGCGGCAGGCGTTCGATCAGTTCCCTGGGGACGCGCATGCGCTCGCGCATCAGCACGAACACGTCGAAATCCGCCAGCGCCCGCGCGGCGACATCGACATTGTCGATATGATCCGAAAAGCTCGTCGCCTCGACATCGGCGCCAAGCGCGCGCCAGTCGACGAGCGACAGCGCGACCTTTTGATAATCGTCCAAAACGGCGATGCGAAGGGTCAAAACGTCAATCCGACAAGGAGCCGACGGACTCGTAAATGTACTTCCCCGTCCGGGTCGGGAAGCCGCCGCGCACGGCGCCGGCGCTTTGATCGCGATAGATCGTCTTCAACTGATCGCTCAGCGCGCGCGAGTTCGGCACGGAGAGCCACATGCGCAGGAGATGCCGGCGCTTGTCCTCTTCCTTTGGATCTTCAAACGCCGTGCGCGAATGCAGCGCGACGTGATTGTTGACGAATTGCAGATCGCCGGGCTTGAACATGAAGGAGAAATGAAACTTGTCGCTCCAGGCAAGCTCGTCGAACATGTCCATCGCCGCGATCTGCTTTTCGGCGAGGCGCGGCGCGTCGGCGAAGCGCTGGCCATTTTTGATGTGGCCGCGCACGAAGCGGCAGGAATGCTTGCCGTCCTTCGAAGTGAACAGGGGTTGCGGATACCAGGGCTTTTCGCCCGGCGGCTCCTGCGTCTGCCAGCTCCACGTCATGGGCTTGTAAAGCTCTTCAAGCAGATCGGGCGCCGTGCGCGCCATTTCGTTGTGGATGGCGACGGAACTCGCCAGCAGGCTCATGCCTCCGCTGACGGCGACGCGCATGACGAACAGGCCGGTCACGTCGCACGTGTCGGTGTGGAAACTCAGCTTCGCGTTGGATTTGTAGCCGCGCCCCGCCGGCGAATCGAGGGGCAGTCCGATATCGCGGACATCGCCCAACAAATCGCCGTCCTTGCTCTGTGAAACCGCCGTGCCCATGTGCTTGCCGATGCCCCAGTAGATCAGGCGCAGATCGTCCTTGGTGTGCCCTTCGATATTGATGCCGCGAAACTGGAAAATGCCGGGGCCGTTTTCCAGCGCCTCGCGCGATTCGGCCAGACGCCGCGAGACGGTGGGGAGCGGGAAATCCTCCTTCGTCAACGTCGGCAGGCTCGCGCCCATTTTTTTCGCGTGCTCGAAGGCGTTCATGATCTCCCGGATTTCCTCCGGGCTGAAATTGTGAATCCAGTCCGCGCGCTTTTCCATATCGGGGCCGCGCCAGTCGGCGGCGCTGTTGATGATCGCGGGCATGTTCGTCTCCCAGTCCGTTCAAACGGCGATACGGCGTCTTAGCGAAGCGCGGCGCGGCTGGCAAAGCGGGGCTCCCGCCGCGCGAAGTTCATGGCGATCGAGGCTCCCCTGCCTTCACACGCCCAGATATTGCTTGACCACGGCGTCGTTCGCTTTGATGTCGGCCGTCCCGCCTTCAAAGCACACGGCGCCCTTGCTGAGGACATAGTGGCGATCGGCCACATCGAAGGCAACCTTGATGTTCTGCTCGACAATGAGGATGGAGAGTCCGTTGTCGCGCACGCCGCGCAGGGTCTTGATGATCTCCTCGACGATCAACGGCGCGAGGCCTTCGCTCGGTTCGTCCAGCACCAGCAACGAGGGGTTCAGCAGCAACGCGCGCGCAATGGCTAGCATCTGCTGTTCGCCGCCGGACAACTGGTTGCCCCGGTTGTCGCGGCGCTCTTCAAGCCGGGGAAACAGTTTGTAGACATCCCCGAGGCTCCACAGTCCCGCCTTGCCGCCGCGCGCCGCGACGGTCAGATTTTCGCGCACGGTGAGGCTCGCAAACACGCCGCGCTCCTGCGGCACGAATCCGATGCCCAGCCGCGAGATAATGTAGGGCGGCAGGCGCGAGATATCGCGCCCCCTGTATTCGATGACGCCGGGCCTGGGTTTCAGATAGCCCATGAGCGCCAGCAGCGTTGTCGTCTTGCCCGCGCCGTTGCGGCCGAGAAGCGACACGGCCTCGCCCTCCTTTATGTCGAGCGAAATCCCGCGCAGCACATGGCTGAGGCCGTAATAAGCGTGCAGATTTTCAATGCGCAGCATCGGCCAAGCCCGCGCCGAGATAGACTTCGCGCACCCGCGCATTGGCCGCGACTTCCGCCGGCGGGCCGCTCGCCAGCACCGCGCCGTAATAGAGAACCGTGATCCGATCGGCGATGGAAAACACGACTTCCATGTCGTGCTCGATCACCAGCAGGCCCATGCGGCGCGGCAGGCCCTTGATCACCTCGATCATCGCGCGCGTTTCGGCCGGCGAGAGGCCGGAGGTCGGTTCGTCCAGCAACAGGAGCTTGGGATCGCCGGCGAGCGCCGCGGCGACCTCCACCTGTCTTTGATCGCCATAGCTGAGATTGGCGAGAGTTTCAGCGGCCAGCTTTTCGAGACCCATGCGCGTCAGCGCCGCCTGCGTTCGTTCATTGATGTGGGGCAAAGCGCGCGCCGGCGTCGTGAGATTGAACGTGCTGCCAAAGCGCGCCTGCGCGCCCAGGCGCACATTTTCGAACACGCTGAGGCGCTGGAACAACGTGTTTTTCTGGAACGTGCGGGCCAGCCCCGCCTGCGCGCGCCGCTCCGGATCGAGCCTGGTGACTTCGACGCCGTCGATGAGAATGCGGCCCGCGTCGGGGCGCGTCTGCCCTCCGATCTGGTGAATGAGGCTGGTTTTGCCCGCGCCGTTGGGGCCGATGATCACGTGGCGTTCGCCCGGCGCGATCTCGAGGTTCACATCTTTCGTGACGACGAGCGAGCCATAGGCCTTGTTGAGATTTTCGACGCGCAGCAGACTCATGTCGCGCTTCCCCCGCGCCGGGCCAACATGCCCCAGACGCCCTGCCGGAAAAACATCACGCAGCCCACGAAGATGATTCCAACCACGAGCAGCCAGTGCTGCGTATGCGAGGACACAAAATGCTTCATCAGCAGAAACACGCCCGCGCCGATGGCCGGGCCAACCAGCGAACCCGCGCCGCCCAGCACCACCATGAGCAGCAGCATGCCGGACATGCCCCACGACAACGCGTCGGGAGAAATAAAGCCGTTGTAGAGCGCGTACAACGCGCCGGCGATTCCGGCGAAAAACCCCGCCAGGATGAACGCCAGCCACCGGACGCGCCGCGTCGCGAAACCCATGGCGCGCATGCGCGTTTCATTCTCGCGCATGCCAACGAGCGCGTGGCCGAATTGCGATTCTACAAGGCGGCGCATGGCGAACAGCGCCAGCGCGAAAACCGACAGCGTGAAAAGATACATGGCGAGGGGATCGGCGAGCGACGAGTTGAAAAGGGCGGGTTTGACCAGGCCGCCGATGCCGTCGGAGCCTCCAATCGCCCGCCATTTGACCGCGCCGGAAAAAATCAATTGCGCAAAGGCGAGGGTCAGCATGAGAAACGCGACGCCGGTCATGCGAACGCAGAAATAGCCGATGGCGGCGGCGCCGAGCGTCGCGATTCCAACGCCGCACAACGCTGAAATCCACGCGCTAATTCCCAGCTTCACCGCGATCAGCACCGTGCCGTAAGCGCCAAGGCCGAAGAAAGCGGCGTGGCCGAACGACACAAGCCCGCCGTATCCCATGAGGAGATCGAGGCTCATCGCGGCGATGGCGAAGATCAGCGTTTCCGTCATGAGGCCGAGCGCGTAGG
Source organism: Hyphomicrobiales bacterium (assembly GCA_025363375.1). GTDB lineage: Bacteria > Pseudomonadota > Alphaproteobacteria > Rhizobiales > Beijerinckiaceae > Terripilifer. The sequence goes on along the minus strand of JANYDZ010000350.1, from coordinate 302 downwards.
AACCGGCGAAGAAGACGGGGACGACGATGGCCAGCGCGAGCGCCGCCAGCCATTTCGCGGGATCGTCGGGCCTGCCGGCGGCGCGCATCTCAAACACCCGCGGATTCATGGCCGAAGAGGCCGTGCGGGCGCGCCAACAAGATCGTGATCATGGCGAGATAGATGAGAAACATCGCCATGTCCGGCATGAACGCCTTGCCGAACGTGTCGGCCATGCCGATGACCAGGCTGCCGACCAGGGAGCCCTTGAGCGACCCCATGCCGCCGATGACAATAACGATGAAGGCGGGAATGAGCACATC
>JANYDZ010000348.1 GCA_025363375.1 Hyphomicrobiales bacterium | reverse complement strand
GCCGAGATCGGTGGCCCCATGGACCGCGCCGCGCGGACCATCGGCACCTCGCCCCCGCCCTCTGGCTCGGTGTTCCGCATCGTCGACTATCCCCCGGCGACGCCGGAGCAGGAACAGATGGATTCGACCGCGCGCATGAAGGAACTCGCCCACGAGCCGGAAATCCGCGGCCTGCCGCCGCGCCATCCCTTCATGCACCGCACGCGCACGGTGGACTACGCGATCATCCTGTCGGGCGAGATCGCCATGCTGCTCGACGATTCTGAAATACACCTGAAGGCCGGCGACGTGCTGGTGCAGCAGGGCACCAACCACGCGTGGGTGAACCGCGGCAAGGACGTGTGCCGGATCGCGTTTGTGCTGGTGGACGCGAAGGCGGTTTAACTCGCGCTCGCCGTCCCCGCGACAGCGTGCCCGATCCCCAGCGGCCTGCCGTCGAGCAACACGAAAGCCAGCCGCGCCGGCTTGTCCGAGCGGTTCACCCAGGAATGATTGGTGCCGCGCTGGACCATGATGTCGCCGGTCTGCATTTTCACGGTGGAATCGTCCATGTCCATGTCGATCTCGCCCGCGAGCACGAAGACATAATCGATCGTCTCGGTGCGGTGCATGGCGGGCGCGTTGCCCGGTGGAAAATCGATCACGGTCACGCGTGATCCATTGGCCGGGGGCGCCGTGCCGAGTTTGCGCGCGCCCATGTCCTCGACCTGTTCTCCGACCGCGATGTCGGCGGGCGTGGAATCCGTGCACCATATCAAGGTTGAGACATTGCCGGCGGCGCCGCGCCGTTCGTTCGTCGGCGCGCCGTCCATGACGACTTTTGCAATGTGTTTGTCGTCGTGCCCGGTGACGATGCGGCGGATGGGCGGGAATTTATGTTCGCTCATGGGAATTTCTCCGGACGGCCATCGGGGCAAAGGCGGCAGGGGCGGCGCTTCCACCGCCTGTTGTTCTGTTCTCAGGTAAATTGCGACATCCCCGGGATCGCCCCGGCAATCTGTCCAACCGCGTCCTCGCCCGCCTTCTCGCGCGCGAAGGCGAAGACTTCCCTGCCGACGCTCTGCATCTCGCCCATGCCAAGACCGAGGCCTGAGAGCTTGCCGGCAAGGCCCATCAGTCCGCCGCCGCCGCCCATCATGCCGCCGAGCGCGCCCATCAGTCCGCCGCCGCCGCCGCCGCCGCCAGAATCGCCGCCTGCGGCGTCCGCGGCTTCCGCCGCGCCCGGAATTTTGGAAAACACTTCATTGATAGGGCCTTCGGGGCCTTCCTTCCTGAGGAACGACAGGATTTGGCCGACAGCCTGTTGCGCGACCCCGCTCTCGATGCCGGCGGTTTCGGTGACGCGTGAAATGAGTTCGTCCATCATGATGAGCCTCTGGTGTTGGAAAACGGCGGCAACGTACCCGACATTCGCGTCGCGCGCCACCGTGGCGGCGCGGCGAGGCTTGCCGTATAAGCGATTTTACAACAACTGAATCGGACCCACGCCATGGCGGAAGACCCTGCAAATGTTCCCGGCAAAATTCTCGTCGGCAAGAGCGACAAATTCGAATATTTGACCCTTGCGCTCGGCAACCGCCACGGCCTCGTGGCGGGTTCCACCGGCACCGGCAAGACCGTGACCCTGCAAAAACTCGCCGAGGGCTTTTCCAACGCGGGAACCTCCGTTTTCGCCGCCGACGTGAAGGGCGATCTTTCCGGCGTCGCCTTGCCCGGCGATGCAAAGCCGCCTTTCGTCAAGCGCGCGCAGGACATTGGCGTGCCCTATGCGACGGACCGGTTCCCGGTTGTTTTCTGGGATCTGTTCGGCGAGCAGGGCCATCCCATTCGGGCCACCGTTTCGGAAATGGGCCCGCTGCTGCTGGCGCGCCTGCTTGAGCTCAACGAGACGCAGGAAGGCGTGCTCAACATCGTCTTTCGCGTCGCCGACGAGCAGGGACTGCTGCTGCTCGACATGAAGGACCTGCGTTCGATGCTGCAATACGTGTCGGACAACGCGGCGACGCTGACGGCCAAATACGGCAATGTCGCGGCCGCGACCATCGGCGCGATCCAGCGGCAATTGCTGGTGCTGGAAAACCAGGGCGCGGACAAGTTCTTTGGCGAGCCGGCGCTCGACATCACCGATTTCATTCGCGCCGATCGCGATGGGCGCGGGGCCATCAACGTTCTGGCCGCCGACAAACTGATGCGTTCGCCGCGCCTTTACGCGACCTTCCTGCTTTGGATGCTCTCGGAACTCTTCGAGGTTCTGCCGGAAGTCGGCGACGCCGACAAACCGAAACTTGTGTTCTTCTTCGATGAAGCGCATCTGCTGTTCGACAACGCGCCGAAGCCGCTGATGACGGCGATTGAACAGGTCGTGCGCCTCATCCGTTCCAAGGGCGTCGGCGTTTATTTCGTCACGCAAAATCCGCTTGACGTGCCCGACGTGGTGCTGGGCCAGCTCGGCAACCGCGCGCAACACGCGCTGCGCGCCTTCACGCCGCGCGACCAGAAGGCGGTCAAGGCGGCGGCGGACACGTTTCGCCAGAATCCGAATTTTGACGCGGCGGATGTGATCACCCAGCTCGGCGTCGGCGAGGCGCTGGTCTCCATGCTGCAACCTGGCGGCGTGCCGGAGATCGTCTCGCGCACGCTGATCGCGCCGCCCGCCTCCCGCGTCGGCCCGATCACCGCGGATGAACGCAAGGCCATCCTCGAATCAAGCCCTTTGCTTGGCAAATACGACACGACAATAGACCGTGAATCGGCCTTCGAGGTCTTGCAGAAACGCGCCAGCGGCGGCGGCGGGTTCTGGGGCCGCGTCACCGGGCAGGCGGCGCCGGCGCCGGTCCCGCAAGCTCCCGCCCCGGCGCCCCGGAGCGGCGATCTCTGGGGGCAGCAGGCCAAATGGCAGGCGCCCGCCCAACCGCCCGCGCCCGCCCAGCCTCCCGTGGAGGAATCGGCGGCCAGCGGAGGAATCATTGGCACAATCGGCGGCATGCTCGGCGGCCTCCTGCATGGGTCGGGCGCGCCGGCCGCCGGCGGCCGCGGCAACCGCATGTCTACCGGCGAACTGATTGGCCGCTCGATGGCGCAATCGGCGGCGCGCTCGGTCGGCACGCAGATCACCAGGGCGATTCTGCGCGGCGTGCTGGGCGGATTGCAGAAGTAGCCTGTTGCAGGAGAGTCCCATGCCCGCCCTCGACGCCGTTCTCGCCAAAATCGACGCCAACCGCGACGCCGCTTTGGCGCGACTGTTCGAACTGCTCAGGATCAAATCGGTCTCGACGGACCCCGCCTTCAAGGATGAATGCGGCAAGGCGGCGGCGTGGCTTTGCGCGGAAATCACAAGTCTTGGCTTCGAGGCCTCCGTGCGTCCTACCGCCGGCCATCCCATGGTCGTTGGCCATATCAAGGCCAAACGCCGCGATGTCCCGCATGTGCTGTTCTATGGGCACTACGACGTGCAGCCCGCCGACCCGCTTGAACTCTGGCAGACCTCTCCGTTCGAGCCGCGCATCGACGAGGTCGACGGCAGGAAGCGCGTCGTCGCGCGCGGTTCGTCCGACGACAAGGGACAATTGCTGACCTTCGTCGAGGCGTGCCGCGCGTTCGTCGAGGGCGGCGGCGTTCCCTGCGACATCACACTGATGTTCGAGGGCGAGGAAGAATGCGGCTCGCCTTCGCTGCCGGCCTTTCTCGCCGCCAACAAGGACGAGTTGAAGGCCGATCTCTGCCTCGTCTGCGACACCAATATGTGGGACGCCAAAACGCCGATGATTACGGCGATGCTGCGCGGCCTGGCGCTGGAGGAGGTGGTCATTCGCGCCGCGTCCCGCGATCTGCATTCCGGGCTGTTTGGCGGCGCCGCGGTCAATCCGATCCGCGTTCTGTCGAAAATCATAGCTGATTTGCACGACGACAAAGGCCGCATCGCCATCCCCGGCTTTTACGAGGGCGTCTCCGAATTGCCGCCGGAGATCGCCGAACAATGGCGGGCGCTGCCCTTTGACGGCGCGAAGTTTCTCGGCAATGTCGGCTTGTCGGCGCCGGCGGGGGAGGCTGGACGCAGCGTGCTCGAAATGATCTGGGCGCGCCCGACCTGCGACGTGAACGGCGTCACCGGCGGTTATCAGGGCGCGGGCTCGAAGACCGTGCTGCCGGCGCAGGCGAGCGCCAAGTTCTCCTTCCGCTTGGTCGGCCAGCAGAACCCCGAAAAGATTCTGGAGGCTTTCCGCGAATTCGCGCGCGCGCGCCTGCCCGCCGATTGCAAGGTTGAGTTCATCCGGCACGGCGCCTCGCCGGCGCTGCAATTGCCGTCTTCATCCGAAGCATTGAGCCGCGCGCGTCGCGCCCTCGCGGCGGAATGGGGCCAGGAATGCATCATCGGCGGCTCCGGCGGCTCCATCCCGATTGTCGGCGATTTCAAGCGCGACCTCGGCATGGACACGATGATGATCGGCTTCGCGCTGGAGGACGACCGCATTCACTCGCCGAACGAGAAGTACGAGTTGGCGAGCTTTCAGAAGGGCGCGCGCAGCTGGGCAAGGGTGCTGGACGCGCTTGCGGGGTAGGGGGCGCCTTCGCCTGAACGGCGAGGCGACACCGTCACGCGAGCTTGCGCGGATCTTCATCCGCAG
>JANYDZ010000323.1 GCA_025363375.1 Hyphomicrobiales bacterium | reverse complement strand
GTCCATTGTCTACAGCCAGGACAATATCGACGTGCCCGCGAGCTGGAGCCAGGTCGCCGCCGATGTGCTCGCGCAGAAATATTTCCGCAAGGCCGGCGTTCCCGCGCGCCTGAAGAAGGTGGAAGAGAACGCCGTACCCTCTTTCCTGTGGCGTTCGGTTCCCGATGACGCGGAACTCGCCAAACTCCCGAAGGCCGAGCGTTTCGGCTCGGAACGCTCTTCGACCGACGTATTCGACCGTCTCGCGGGCACCTGGACCTATTGGGGCTGGAAGGGCAAATATTTCAACGACGAGGAAGACGCCCACGCCTTCCACGACGAAATGCGCTTCATGCTCGCCAAACAGATGGCGGCGCCCAATTCCCCGCAATGGTTCAACACCGGCCTGCACTGGGCCTATGGCATCGATGGTCCCGGCCAGGGCCATTTCTACGTCGATTTCCAGACGGGCAAGCTGACGAAATCCAAATCGTCCTATGAGCACCCGCAGCCGCACGCCTGCTTCATTCAGGCCGTGCAGGACGATCTCGTCAACGAAGGCGGCATCATGGACCTGTGGGTGCGTGAAGCGCGCCTGTTCAAGTACGGTTCCGGCACGGGCTCCAACTTCTCCCGCCTGCGCGGAGAGAATGAAAAGCTTTCGGGCGGCGGCAAGTCTTCAGGCCTCATGTCCTTCCTGAAAATAGGCGACCGCGCCGCCGGCGCCATCAAATCGGGCGGCACCACGCGCCGCGCCGCGAAAATGGTCGTCGTCGATGTCGATCATCCCGATATCGAAGCCTATATCGACTGGAAGGTGAAGGAAGAGGAGAAGGTGGCGGCGCTCGTCACCGGCTCGAAAATCGTCAGAAAGCACATGCAGGCGGTGTTGCGCGCCTGCGTCAATTGCGAGGGTTCCGGCGACGATTGTTTCAATCCCGAGAAGAACCCGGTGCTGAAGAAAGCCATCAAGATGGGCCGCCGCGACGGCGTGCCGGACAATTACATCAAGCGCGTCATCCAGTTCGCCAGGCAGGGCTATACCGAAATCCAGTTCGACACCTACGACACCGACTGGGATTCCGAGGCCTATCTCACCGTCGCCGGCCAGAATTCCAACAATTCCGTCCGCGTCACCGACGATTTTCTCCGCGCGGTCGAGGCTGACGGGGACTGGACGCTGATCCGGCGCACCGACGGCAAGCCGCACAAGACCCTCAAGGCGAAAGACCTCTGGGAGAAGATCGGTTACGCCGCCTGGGCCTCCGCCGATCCCGGCATTCAATACCACACCACCATCAACGACTGGCACACCTGCCCGGCGTCGGGCCCGATCATCGCGTCGAACCCCTGTTCCGAATACATGTTCCTCGACGACACCGCCTGCAATCTGGCGTCGCTGAACCTGCTGCAGTTCTACGACACCAGGGCCGGCAGGTTCGAAGTGGAATCCTACGAGCACGCCGTGCGGCTGTGGACCCTCGTGCTGGAAATCGCCGTCGCCATGGCGCAGTTCCCCTCCCGGGAAATCGCGCAGCTCTCCTACGATTACCGCACGCTTGGCCTGGGCTACGCCAACGTCGGCGGCCTCCTGATGTCGTCCGGCATTGGCTATGATTCGGACGAGGGACGCGCCATCGCCGCCGCGCTCACCGCCATCATGACCGGCGTGTGCTACGCGACCTCAGCCGAAATGGCGGGCGAGCTTGGCCCCTTCCCAGGTCACAAGCCCAACGCCGGACACATGTTGCGCGTCATCCGCAACCATCGCCGCGCCGCCCATGGGTTGAGTGAAGGTTACGAGGCGCTGGCTGTGCCGCCGGTGCCCCTCGACATCGCCTCGCTGAAGGACAAGCGCCTCGCCGAACACGCGGCGCGCGCCTGGGATCGCGCGCTCGAACTCGGCGAGAAGAACGGCTATCGCAACGCCCAGACGAGTGTGGTGGCGCCAACCGGCACCATCGGCCTCGTCATGGATTGCGACACCACGGGCATCGAGCCCGATTTCGCGCTGGTGAAATTCAAAAAACTCGCCGGCGGCGGCTATTTCAAGATCATCAACCGCGCCGTGCCCGAAGCCTTGCGGGTGCTCGGCTACCGCCCCTCCGACATCGCGGAGATCGAAGCCTACGCCTGCGGCCACGCGGAATTGCGTCAGTCGCCCGGCGTCAACCACACGTCTTTGCGCGCGCGCGGGTTTACCGACGAGAAACTCGAAGGCCTCGAAAAATCTCTCGCGGGCGCCTTCGACATCAAATTCGTCTTCAACAAATGGGCGCTTGGCGGGGATTTCTTAACGGGCGTGCTGAAAGTGCCCGCTGAAAAGCTCGACGATCCCGCTTTCGAACTGCTGCCCTTCCTCGGCTTCTCCAGGGCCGAGATCGACGCCGCCAACATCCACGTCTGCGGCGCCATGACGCTTGAGGGCGCGCCGCATCT
>JANYDZ010000277.1 GCA_025363375.1 Hyphomicrobiales bacterium | reverse complement strand
GCGCCCAGGCCAAGACCCGCGCCGGCGGCGCCGTCGGCCGGATCAACGCTCACCAGCCAGAAGTTGCTCGACGCCAAGGTGCGCCTGCATCACCAGCTGCTTGAGGACATCAACCTCGGCGCGCTCGAAAAAATGCCGATTGAAGAAGCGCGCGCGCAAATTCACGAGATCGTCGCGCAATATATCGTCAAGGAGCGCCTGGCGCTTACGGGGCAGGAACTCGCCGATTTCGTCTCCGATATCATCGACGAAATGATCGGCCTCGGCCCCATCGAACCATTGCTGCGCGACCCCACCATCGCCGATATTCTTATCAACGGGCACGACAATATCTTCGTCGAACGCAAGGGACAGCTCGAGCCCGTCGCCATCCGCTTCACCGACGAAGCCCATCTGATGCGCATCGTCAACCGGATCGTTTCGGGGGTCGGGCGCCGCGTCGATGAATCGCAGCCGCTGTGCGACGCGCGCCTGAAGGACGGCTCGCGCGTCAACGTGGCGGTGCGCCCCATCGCGGTTGACGGACCGCTGGTTTCAATCCGCAAATTTTCAAAAAAGCCGCTGGGTCTCGACAGGCTCGTCGAAGTCGGCGCCTTGCGTCAACAGATGGCCGACCTTCTCGGCGCCGCGGTCGCCGCGCGCGTCACCATGATCGTGTCGGGCGGCACGGGCTCGGGCAAGACGACCATGCTCAACGCGCTTTCGGCGTTTATTTCCGAGAAGGAACGTCTCGTCACCATCGAGGACGCGGCCGAATTGCAATTGCAGCAGCGCCATGTCGCGCGCATGGAAACCCGTCCGCCCAATGTCGAGGGCAAGGGCGAAATCCGCCAGCGCGAACTCGTCAAGAACGCTTTGCGCATGCGTCCCGAACGCATCATCCTCGGCGAGTGCCGCGGCGAGGAAGCCTTCGACATGTTGCAGGCCATGAACACCGGCCACGACGGCTCCATGGCGACGATCCACGCCAACACGCCGCGCGAGGCCGTCTCGCGCCTCGAACAGATGATCGGCATGGCGGGATTGCCGATGTCGCAAACGAGCATTCGCGGACAGATCGCGGCGGCCATCCGGGTCATCATCCAGTTGCAGCGTCTGTCGGATGGTTCGCGGCGCGTGACCTCCATCGCCGAAATCACCGGCATGGAAGGCGACATCGTGCAGATGCAGGAGATTTTCAAGTTCGTCCGGGTCAAGACCGACGACGACGGCAAGATTCACGGCCACTACATGGCCACCGGCATTCGTCCGCGCTTCCTGCAGGACCTCGTCGCGATGGGTTACAGCATGCCCGGAAGCATGTTCGATCCCTCGAAACCGCTTTAGGGGCGAGCATGTTCGAAGACATCGATCCCCTTTACGTCTTCTACATCGCCCTCGTCGGCGCGGTTCTGGCGGTTGCCGAAGCCGTCTACCTCCTGACGTTCACGGCGGCCAACTATCGCAAGAACATCAATCGCCGTCTGGTGGAGTTCGACAAAACGCCGGACCGCCACTCCGCCGTTGTGAAACTGCGTCGCGACCGCGGGCTCGGCGGAATAGGCGCCCAGCAAAAGGTCGCCTCCTGGTTCAACCGGCTGATGATGCAGTCGGGCCTTTCCATCAGCCCGTGGAAACTGGGAGTGATCGCATCGACCATCGGCGTGGTCGCGTTCATCGGCGCCGCGTCGCGCTACAATCTGTGGTCCGCGCTCGCCATGGCGCTCTGCGCGGGCGTTGTCCTGCCTTACTTCTACGTAGCGCGGGCGCGCAAAAAACGGCGGGATAAATTCACCGAGCAATTCCCCGAAGCGCTCGACATCATCGTTCGCAGCCTGCGCGCCGGACATCCTGTTCCGGCCGCCATCAAGATGGCGGCGCGCGAACTCGCCGATCCCTGCGGCACCGAATTCGGCATGGCGGAGGATGAAATCACCTTCGGCCTCGACATCGAGACGGCCATGCGCAACATGCTTGAGCGCGTGGGGCAAGAGGATCTGCCTTTGTTCGTCACGTCGGTGGCGATCCAGGCGTCGTCGGGCGGCAATCTCACCGAGATTCTCGACAATCTCACGGCGGTCGTGCGCATGCGCGTCAAAATGCGGCGAAAAATACGCGCCTTGTCGGCGGAAGGCCGCATCTCCGCGATCATTCTGTCGGCGGTGCCGATATTTTTGTTCGCCATCATCAATTGGCTGTCGCCGAACTTCTACGGCTCCAACTGGAACCATCCCTGGATTTTCTGGGGCTTGACCAGCGCCGGGGTGTGGATGGTGATCGGCAATCTCGTCATGCACAAGATGATCAACTTCAGGTTCTGACGCCATGATTGACGATATTCTCGCGGCCATCGCCGACATTTTCGACAGCGACTCCACGCTGATGTTTGTCGTCGCGCTGGCGCTGGGCGCCTCGGCGATCGGGTTGATCGTGCCGCACCTGCTTAAAAGCCGGCTCGCGGTGCAACGACGCATGGCGGCGGACGCGAAGGATGGCGATGCGCCGGTCAAGGCCGCCAATCCGGCCGCGGGCGGCGCCAGGGAAAGGCTTGAAAGCTTCGTCGGCGGTCTCGCGGAGACGGCGGGGCAGGGCGATCAATCGCAAACGCGCGTGCTGCGCACGAAACTGATTCAAGCCGGTTACTACGACAAGCGGGCGGTGGTCTGGTTTTTCGGAATGCGGCTTGCCGGCGCGTTGTTGTTCGCGGCCGTCGCGACTTTGGCGACCCTGGCGGTCGCCCCGGAATCGGGCTGGACCGAGATTTCCATATTTGCGCTGGTCGGCCTCGGCCTTGGTTTTGTCGCGCCCTCCATTGTTCTCGACCGGCGCATCGACAAGCTCAAACAGGAGCACTCCGGCGGCTTTCCAGACTTCATGGACCTTATGGTGGTTTGCGCTCAGGCTGGACTCAGCATGGAAGCGGCGATCAACCGCATCGCGCGCGAAATCGGCGTGGCCTTTCCCTCTCTGGCCCGCAATCTGGAATTCACCGCGCGCGAAATCCGCAGCGGCAAGCCTCTCGCCAAGGCCATAGAGAGTCTGGCGGTGCGTCTCGGCATCGCCGAAGCCTCCTCTTTTTCCACGCTGTTGCAGCAATCGGAGGAGCTTGGCTCCAGCCTCACCCAGTCGTTGCGCACCTACAGCGACGACATGCGCAACAAACGCCTGATGAAGGCCGAAGAAAAGGCCTACGCGCTGCCCGCGAAACTGGTGGTTCCCTTAACCCTTTTCGTGTTCCCTGTTTTGCTGGTGGTCCTGATGCTGCCGGTGGTCGTCAGTTTCTCCAGCGCCAACCTGTGAGTGCGTCCATGGTCAAGTTCTCATCTTTCCTGAAGATGTTGCTTATTTCCGGTTCGCTTGCCGGCTGCGCCGGACAATCGCCGTTTGGACTGGAAGCGCCGGAAGCCGACATGCAGGCGCGGGTCGAGTCCGCGCTCGCCAATGTGCCGGATGTGGCGGACGATCTTGGGCGCGCCAAGGCGTATTTTCACAACCGTAATTTCGGACTCGCGGAAAAGCACTTCCGCGCCGCCATCGAAAAGTCCTCCAACGACGTGGAGGCGTGGTTGGGGCTCGCGGCGACCCACGATCAGCTCGGCAGGTACGATCTGGCCGACCGGGAATACGCCCAGGTCGTCCGCAAAAGCGGCGTCAATTTCGAACTGCTCAACAACCGCGGCTATTCCTACATGATGCGCGGCGAGCTTGCACGCGCGCGCAAGGACTTTGCGGCGGCGCAAAAGCTGGATCCGGACAACGAATTCCTGCGCAACAATCTACGCGCGCTCGACGAGAAAGCGGCGGCGCGGGGTTGACGGCCAGCGCCCGCGGTTGTCGGAGAGCAAACCGACGCGCTTTTACGCGATCTGCGCCGGAACAGGCGCGTCGACGAACGCATCGCCCCCGGGATTGAAGCGGCGCCGGCGGCGCCATTGCATGGGAATGCCCGTTGATCTATTGCGGATCAGGGGAGGCCCTTGCCATGGCGACCGCAAGCAAACCGATCTCGAATGCAGCGCAAGAGCGTTTCGACCTTCGCGGGAAAGTCGTCGTCATAACCGGCGGCGGCAAGGGGATCGGCAAGATTTACGCGCGCGAATTCGCGCATGCCGGCGCCAAGGTCGTCGCCGCTGACATCGACGGCGAGGGCGCCGAGGCCGTCGCGCGCGAAATCGCGGCGGAAGGATATGAGGCCATTGGCCTGCGCGTCGATATTTCGGACGCCGCCGCCGTTGAAGTCATGGCGAAAACCGCGTTGGAAAAATTCGGCGTCATCGACGTACTGATCAACAACGCCTCGCTCATGAGCGTGTTGCCGCGCCGCGACTGGATGGAAATTCCCGTCGAGGAATGGGACCGGGTGATGGATGTCAATCTACGCGGCATGTTCCTATGCTGTCAGGCGGTGGCTCCCGCCATGAAGGCCAGGAAATACGGCAAGATCGTCAATATCTCGTCGAGCCGGGTCTGGGAGGGCACGCCCCTGCGGCTGCACTACACGACGTCCAAGGCGGGCGTCGTGGGTTTTACCCGCGCCTTGTCGCGCGAGTTGGGACCGCACGGCATCACCGTCAATTCCGTTTCCCCCGGCGCCACGCTCAGCGAAACGCAGGTTGCAAGTTCGTCGGGCAATTATCTGGCGACGCGCGTCGAGGGCAGGGCCATCGAGCGGGCGCAGGTTCCCGAGGATCTCGTGGGCGCGGTCATGTTCCTGTCGACGCAGGCGAGCGATTTCATGACGGGACAGACGATCAACGTGGACGGCGGCAAGGCGATGCATTGAAAGCCAATGTTTGAACCCGGCCCAAGCCAGGAAAAGTGAGGCCTAAATGTCGCGGGTTCGCACAACCAGACGCATGTTCAACGCCGGGGCTTTCACGTCCCTGACGGCGGGGCTGGCTCCCGCGCCCGCGCGCGCGGACGCCAACGTCGATTTGCAGCTCATACTCGCGGTCGACGCCTCCGGCAGCGTGAGCCAGTATCGTTTCGAGTTGCAGAAGCGGGGCTACATCAACGCCTTTCGCAGCCCGCAGGTTCTCAACGCCGTGCGCTCCGGCCTGACTCAATCGATCGCCGTGACCATGTTCCAGTGGACTGGACCACGCCTGCAACGCGAGGTCATCCCCTGGATGCTCATGAAGGACGAGGCGAGCGCGAAAGCCATAGCCGACAAGATCGAGAGCGTGCCGCGCCTGCTGTTCGGCGGCGGCACGTCGATCAGCGGCGCCATCGACGTGGCGATGCAGTTGTTTCCGCGCGGCGAGTTCCGCGGCGCGCGGCGCG
>JANYDZ010000265.1 GCA_025363375.1 Hyphomicrobiales bacterium | reverse complement strand
GACGCGAAATCGGCTCGTAGATCGGGTCGAAGCGGAGCGCGAGATCGGCGGTCGACATCATCGGCGCGTGCTTTTTCGAGGCATCATGCGCGTCCGCCACGGTGCCGGCTCCAGCGCCGCCCTTGGGCGTCCATTGCTGCGCGCCCGCGGGGCTCTTGGTCAGCTCCCACTCGAAGCCGAACAGGGTATCGAAATAGCCGTTGTCCCATTTGGTCGGATTTGGCTTCCAGGCGCCCTCGAGGCCGCTGCTGATCGTGTGGACGCCGTGGCCGCTGCCAAAAGTGCTCTTCCAGCCGAGGCCTAGCAGTTCGATGCCGGCGCCTTCAGGCTCGGGACCGACGTATTTTTCCGGATCGGCGGCGCCATGGGCCTTGCCGAACGTGTGGCCGCCGGCGACGAGCGCGACGGTCTCTTCATCGTTCATCGCCATGCGCGCGAAAGTCTCGCGAATGTCGCGGCCCGAGGCGACGGGATCCGGATTGCCGTTCGGTCCCTGCGGGTTCACGTAGATCAAGCCCATCTGCACGGCGCCGAGGGGATTTTCAAGGTCGCGGTCGCCTGAATAGCGCTTGTCGCCAAGCCACTCGGTTTCCTTGCCCCAGTAGATGTCCTCCTCGGGCTCCCAGACGTCGGCGCGGCCGCCGCCAAAGCCGAAGGTCTTGAAGCCCATCGATTCCAGCGCGCAATTGCCGGCGAGGATCATCAGGTCGGCCCACGAAATCCTGTTGCCGTATTTCTGCTTGACCGGCCACAGCAAACGGCGGGCCTTGTCGAGGCTGACGTTGTCGGGCCAGCTGTTCAGCGGCGCGAAACGCTGCGTGCCCGAAGCGGCCCCGCCGCGGCCGTCGCCGATGCGGTAGGTGCCGGCGCTGTGCCAGGCCATGCGGATGAAGAACGGGCCATAATGACCGTAGTCGGCCGGCCACCAGTCCTGTGAATCGGTCATCAACGCGAAAATGTCTTTCTTCAGCGCGGCGAGGTCGAGTTTCTTGAATTCTTTGGCATAGTCGAAGGCCGGCCCCATGGGGTTCGACAGAGCGGAGTTTTGATGGAGGATGCTCAGATTCAACTGGTTCGGCCACCAGCTGCGGTTCGAGGCGCTTGCGTTGGTCGTCTGCGCGCCATGAATAAAGGGGCACTTGCCCGCGGTTCCGGCATTTCTATCGTCCATTTTGCTCTCCTATCGTGGTTGCGTCGATTAAACCGGCCCTCAGAAAAGGACCTGGAATCCTTGTAAAATTGATCTCGTTGATGGGGCGGCGCCGGGCAGGGCCCCAGCGACCGCGAACCATCTGTTAGTCCCGCAACGTATTTTCAACAAGGCAGAAAATGCTTCGCGCGCCCGGCGCTTCTAGACCGGTTTGACGCCAGGGGACAAATCGGAAGTTCCTTGCTCCGCCATAGGCTGCGCCGACAGGTCAGCCGCACGCGTCGCGGCGCGCCGGCATCCTCAATGGGGCGGACGAGGAGGCTGGCGTTCAGCCTGGGACATGGATCAGGGCCGACAACGTGAATGCCTCACGGCTCCCACACGATGGCGCCGGGCGTTGCGCTGAGTTTGTCCAGGGCATTCTGCCCTCCGGCGGCTTCCGCGCCGACAAACAGGGCCGCCGTGCCAAGCCTGTGCAACGGGGCGAGGCAATTGTGGATATTCTCGCTCAGCGTGTCGAGGGCCGCGCTTTTGCCTTTGGGCAGGCCGGCGGCGGCGACAATGATGAAAGCGGGGATCAACGGCTGAATGTCCACATTCTTGCGGGCGACGACCAGATACGACAGGACGCCGAGTTGCTGCAGGCAGGCGGCGATCGCGCCGGCCTGCGCGTCCTCGATCCCGGCGGCTTCGAATTTGTCTTTTCCCGCGTCCAATGTCGTGCGCTGGACGATCGCGCGGCGGCGCAGGTCCGTCATCGTGGCGAGTTGCGCTTCAAAGTCGGCGCGGGCGTTTGAATTGGGCCGCCGCATGGCAAGTTCCAGGACCGCCCTTTGCGCTTGCGGGAACAGGCGCAGATCCGCCTGTCCCGCGCGCAAGGCGGCGCTGGCGGCGGCTTCTTCCTTCGAAACGGCGGGCGTTGCCGGATTTGGAGCGGCGGGAGTCGGCGCCGGCAACGGATATGGCGAGGGCGCAGCGGCGGGCGCAGGCGCGGGCGTTGCCGGCGTTGACGCGGCGAACCGAACCGGGGCAGGGCTTTCGGTTCTGGCGGTTTCGGCGCGCGGCGGCGCAACCGGCGCGGGCCGTGTCGGGATGCGCAAAGGCGGCGCCGCGTTGCGATTTGGCGGGATCATTTCGCGCAGCGCCGAGCCCGGGGTCGGAGCCGATTCAGGCACAATCGTAAAGGCGCTTCTGGCCATGCCCGGCTCGGCCCGCATGAGTTGTCCCTTGCCGGAGAACAACTTTGCAGCGTCAAACCCGCCCTCGGCGCGTGGCCCGGCGGGCAAATCGCTTTTCAGTTTGCGGTTGAAAATGTCGATGCCGCCCGACAGGTCGCGTCCCTCGATGTCGAGGTCGCGCCTGGCGGCGCTGCGAAAGGACGCGAGGAAATCGGAGGTCGCCACGGCGATCCAGGCGTGGAGCCGGTCGGCGTATCCGATTGGCCTCGTGGGGTCGGTGGATGCAAGGGGATCGTGCATTTCCATGCCGTAGGAGCCCGGCTCGCCGGATTTCCGCTTGACCCGGGCCGACTGCGCCAGGCTCCAGATGAGCAGGACAATGCTCAATGTGGCGATCATCGCGAAGATGAAGCGCAGCATGGCGCGGCCATACCTGCGAAAAAACGGCAGATGATCCAGGTTGAACAGGCGCAGGCGCGAGGAAGGCTGCCCGTGGCCAGGGGCGATATCGCGGAGTTCGTGGACCGAAAGAGCCATGGTGGGCTCGCAATCGTGGAAGCAAACGCAAAGATAACGCCAAAAAGGTTTCAAAAGCTTTGGCGAAACTGGTTAATGTTTCGTGAGCGGGCGTATTTGCGGGCGCGCGCTTGTCTTGTTTCCGCCGTGCAGCGCCGCTATAAGCGCGCTCCTTTTCGCAACCAGAGAGCATTCGCGCATCATGGCGATCCAACGCACCTTCTCCATCATCAAGCCCGACGCCACGCGCCGCAATCTCACAGGCGCCATCAACGCCAGGATCGAGGAAGCCGGCCTGCGCGTCATCGCCCAGAAGCGCGTGCATATGACGCGGGGCCAGGCGGAGACCTTTTACGGCGTGCACAAGGAGCGTCCCTTTTTCGGCGAACTCGTGGGCCAGATGAGCGCCGGCCCGGTTGTCGTGCAGGTGCTGGAAGGCGAAGACGCCATCGCCAGATACCGCGGCGTGATGGGCGCCACCAACCCCGCCAACGCCGACGCCGGCACCATCCGCAAGCTTTTCGCGCTCAGCATGGGCGAGAATTCCGTGCATGGCTCCGACGCGCCGGAAACCGCCGCGGTCGAAATCGCGCAGTGGTTTTCGGGGAACGAGATTGTTGGCTGACCGCCCGCCGTCCGATCTTCGGCCAGGGCGGTCTTCAGCCAGGGCG
>JANYDZ010000235.1 GCA_025363375.1 Hyphomicrobiales bacterium | reverse complement strand
CACAAATCAAGCCGATGAAGCGAGGCGGCGGGCGTCGGTATTACCGGCCCGAGGATATGGAGCTGCTGCGCTCCATCCGACATCTGCTTTATGGCGAAGGCTATACGATCAAGGGCGTGCAGCGCATTCTGAAAGAGCAGGGCGTACGCGCGGTCATCGCCTTGCGCAACGCAGGCGCCCGGTCAGGGACTGGAGAACCCGCTCCCGTTGCAGGCACGGTTGGCGAAGCGCGCGAGTCAGCCGAGACGGTGGATGACGAGGGTGACGACGCGGAACTGTCCGACAGTCTCCGCGACGGGCTTTTTGCAGCGTTGGCCGAAATAGTTGAGGCCCGCCGTGTGCTCGACGCGGCGATGAAACAGCGATCCCCGGATTAAGCCCGCGCATTGGTTGCGTCGCGAAAATCTCTTCTCTATAAGCCCGGCAGTCGGAGTGTAGCGCAGCCCGGTTAGCGCACTTGTCTGGGGGACAAGGGGTCGTGGGTTCGAATCCCGCCACTCCGACCATTACTTCCCATATCCCGGTTTCCGGCAAGCTCTTTCGCCGTCCGGCTCGCCGTTCAGAATATCGCAAGCTCCCGGCGTCATAGTCCGCCCGGCCGGTGTATCCCGGCGCCTCCAGAGCTGTGCCCGTCATGAAAATTGTGATCGTCGCCGACCACGCTTATGTTAATGGCGGGCAAGCCAAAGTCGCCATCGAAAGCGCTTTGGGGCTCGCCGGGCGCGGCCATCAGGTGATCTTTTTCGCCGCGATGGGTCCGGCCGATCCACGTCTCGAAGCCGCGGGTGTCGAAAGCATTTGCCTGGGGCAGGGCGATATCAACACGACATCGTCGGCCGCTTTTCTCGTTCAGACCCTGTGGAACCGCAAGGCCGAACAGGCGCTTGGCGAAGCGCTGGCGGGGTGCGATCCGGCCACTACAATGGTGCACGTGCATGCCTGGGCGAAATCGCTTTCGCCCTCCATCGGCGCGGCGCTCAAGCGTTCGAAAGTGGCGCGCGTCTACACCATGCATGAGTTCTTCATGGTTTGTCCCAATGGCGGCTTTTACGATTATAATCGACATCAGACCTGCCATCGCACGCCGATGTCCTTTGCCTGCATGACGACGAATTGCGATGCGCGTTCCTACGCATTCAAGCTTGCGCGGCTGGCGCGGCACGCGCTGCTCGACAAGGGCGGTCTGTCGCGCGCCTTCCCGCACATGATCACCATCAGCAAGTTGCAGTTTGAAGTGGCGTCGCCCCATATGCCGCCCGATACGATCTGGCATCACGTAGGCAACCCCATCGACGCAATCGATGCGGGTCCGAAAGAAGCGGCGGGCGAACATTTTCTCTATGTCGGCCGGCTGTCGGCGGAAAAAGGCGTGCCGCATTTTTGCGCGGCGGCCCGCATTGCGGGGGTTGCGCCGCTTGTTGTCGGCGACGGGCCGCTCAAGGGAGAACTCATGGCGGCCTTCCCGGAAGCAAGGTTTCTCGGATGGAAGTCGCCCGGCGCCGTGCGCGAACTCATGCGCGCCGCCCGCGCTCTGGTGTTCCCCTCTGTCTGGTACGAGGGACAGCCTTTGACTGTTTACGAAGCGCTCGCCACGGGTACTCCGGTGATCGTCTCCGACGGCTGTGCCGGGCGGGAGGCCGTCGAGGACGGCGAGAATGGCCTGTGGTTCCAGAGCGGCCAGGCCGAGAGCCTCGCGAAAGCAATCCGCCATTTGAGCGATCCGCAAGAAGCCGCGCGCATGAGCGCCAACGCCTACCGCATGTATTGGGCGGCGCCGCTCACGCTCGACCGCCATCTCGACGCGATCGAAAATGTCTACCGTTTGGCTTTGGGCCAGACGGCGCGCGAATGCGCCCGGACCGGTTAGTCCGGCGGGTGCGCGGGGGGCGTCAATTTCTCGGGCCGCGGGTTTTCCCGTCCCGTGAGCCGCCCTGACGAATTCATGCGCGCGGCAAGCGCCAGGCTCGCGATCGCCGGCAAAAAAATTCCGGCTGCTTCATGCTGTCTGTCAAGCAGCCGACGCCGGGGAACGCATCCATCCGGCTTCGCGCGTTTTTTGCGTGAGCCACTTTTGGCGCGCCGCCTCAAGCCCCCATACCGCTCCGAGCATGAGGAAAACGTGGCGCCAGTGATCGATGTCGATCTGGAACCCCTGAATTAAAAAGCCAAGGAGCGCGGGAAAGAAGACCTGCGCGTGAATCCGATAAGGCGAGGTCAAA
Source organism: Hyphomicrobiales bacterium (assembly GCA_025363375.1). Classification (GTDB taxonomy): domain Bacteria; phylum Pseudomonadota; class Alphaproteobacteria; order Rhizobiales; family Beijerinckiaceae; genus Terripilifer. The sequence goes on along the minus strand of JANYDZ010000235.1, from coordinate 2,501 downwards.
TGACAGAGACGAAAACCAATGAAAACAGTCGCGCCCACCAGAATGAAGAACGCGAAGCCGCCAAGCCATCCATAGGAGGCGAAAGCGTTGACATAGGAGGAATGTGGTTCGAGTTCGAAGAACAATCGAAATCGCAGCGGTCCATAGCCCAATGGACTTTCTATCAGAGTTGGCAATGAGCGAAGCTGGTTGATCCAGCGGCGGTCGTCGTAGCCCTCGCCCGACGTGCGGTCGAGCACCTTTTCGCGAATGGTTTCGAACGACATGAGAAAGATCAGGAAGACGGCGACCAGCGCCAGCACCACGAGCGCGCCGATTATGAATCGGCGCCGCAAGCGATTGTCGGCGGTCGTCATGATGGTCATCGAGACCATCAGGCCAGCGGCGAGCACAAACGCGCCCCACGAACCGCGCGAGAAAGTCAGAAAAATTCCGGTCAGCAGCACGAACAGCGTGGCTCCGGTCGCGAGCTTCCAGCGTGTGCGGCCCAGCATCAACAATTGCATGCAATACAGCGCGCCCATGATCAGGAACGAGCCAAGCACGTTCGGGTCCTTGAAGGAGCCTGTGGCGCGGTCGTAGTTCATGAACCACGCGCTGGATCCCGCGATGTCGAGATATCCAGCAATGGCGCAGCCGGCTGCGAAGACATTGCTGGCGGCAAAAGCCTTGAGGCAGAGTTCCGTCCGCTCAAGCGTGCGTTCGGCGAAAAACAACGCGAAGAAAAGCGTTGTGATCAGGAGATAGAGCGACTGCAACATGAACATGACGGGATCGGCTTCGTTCCAGTAGGGAACGAGGGAGATGAATCCCGCGATATTGTAAATGCACATCAGCGCGCCGATAGGCACAAACATCCAGTGAACGCGAAAGCCGGCGACGAACCACAGGGGTATCACCACGAGCGACACGAAATCGTAGGGCGATGGTTCGATGAAGGAGATTGCGCCGCAAAAAATAAACAGCGCGAACAGCCAGTTGATCAACCTTTGCATCGAAAATGTGCGCGACGCGCCAACCCTGTTGCGCTGACCCGCGGCGTGACCGGCGAAGCTCATCTTGCGCCGCCTCCGCTCGCCGCCGCCTCGCTCGCGACTTTCATGCGTTCGCGCATGAGAGTGCGGTTCCCGGTCCCGCAGCCCTTTGTTTCAATCGCGACGTAATAGAGCCATGGCGTGTCGCCGATATCGTCGAAATTGCGGCCCTTCGCGTTTTCGTCGAGAAGCGAGGGGTAGGCGATGAGGGATCCGCTGCAGGGATTGTTGTGGATCGTCGCTCCGACGCGCAGCAGACGCGGCTCGCTCCACGACTTCAAATCGCGCGACGCCGCCTGATAGAAGCCATCGACGGGAAATTGCCTGTCGTTCTTGCTGGCCATCCATACCGCGACAAAAGCGCCGCTCGGCGTGTGCTTCACCAGCGTCGAGACGGGAAACAGAAATGGTTCGATGATCGCGCAGGGCTTTGCCGCGGCCGCAATTTTGCCCGCGTAGGGATCGGCATAACGGACCGCAAAGTCGGCGCCGTCGAAAGCGCGCCACGAAGCGCTGTCGTGCGGATTGGCGGAACGAAACAGGCAGACGCCGTAGTTCTGACCGCTCCAGCCGGTCGTCGAAGCCATGAAATATTTGTAGGGTCCGTCCGAAACGATGTTGGACGGATTGAAGAAGCCGCGGTGCCGCCCTTGAAAGGCGTCCTGTTTGAAAGGCGCGGCGGCGACGACGGCTGGCTTGTCCATAGTGAAATTGCGCGCGCCGTCGTTTGATGAAAACGACAGAAGGGCGTTGTACCAGCAGCCCAGAACCGTGCCGTTGGCGCAAGTCTTGTGCGTCTCGCCGTGATATTCCGTGTGGACGATCGAGGTGACGCGCTTGCCGTCGCTTGACCAGCTCGCTCCAAGGTAGCGCCGGTCGTTGTAGAGTGAGGGATCGGGGTCGAGTCCCGAGTCGAGAACAACCTGGCAATCGATTTTCACATGGCCAAGATCGGGGCCGCGCAGAACCCGATTGATGTAGTGAAGGGCGAACATGACGACTTGCCCCTTGTCGTCGCGAAAGGCCGTCGGCGCGATATCGGGCGTGTCGATGGGAGCACAATGATCCCGGCGCGCGTTGTAGACGACTTCGGCGGGGGCACCGGCGAATTCAAGCCTGGGCTCGCCCGCGGCGTGCGAAGGCGTCGGCGCGGTCACAAGGGCCGCGACGAGAGCCGTCATCGGCCTATGCGCGCGCTCAATACGCATTCTCTGCCTTGATGAGCGCGAAGGGGGTGATCGCGAGAATGTAAATATCGAAAAAGATCGACCAGTTTTCGATGTAGTAAAGGTCGTGCTCGACGCGATGCTGAAGTTTCTCCGGCGTGTCGGTTTCACCGCGCCAGCCGTTGACCTGCGCCCATCCGGTAATGCCCGGACGCACGCGATGCCTGGCGAAATAACCATCAACGACCTCGTCGTATTGACGGTCGGCGGCCTTGGCGTGGACGGCGTGCGGGCGAGGTCC